>NZ_JAFLNG010000325.1 GCF_017427025.1 Streptomyces sp. FH025 | reverse complement strand
GGCGGCGGGCGAAGCGGAGGGGGCAGATGGTGAGGCGCGGAAACGCCGCTGCCCGGGACTTCTGTGGGAGTCCCGGGCAGCGGCATTGTTCGTGGGGGTCAGGCGGTTTTGGGCTTGCGGGCGACGGCGAGGGCCAGGGCGGCACAGGCGAGGGCGGCGAGGGCGGCGAAGCCGCTGACGGCGGGGAGGAGGCCGTAGCGCTGGGCGAGGGCGCCGAGGGCGATGATGGGGGCGGAGCTGCCGAGGTAGACGATGATCCAGAGGGCGGAGAGCTCAGAGCCTCGGCGTTCCGGGTCCATCGCGGTGACGGCGGTGGTGAACAGCGAGCGGAAGGCCACGCCCTGGCAGATGCCGCCGAGGATGCTGCCGATGAAGAGCAGCGCCGGGGTCCCGGTGTACTGGGCGGCGACGACGAGACCCAGGCCCGTGGCGAGGCCGGTCATGCCGAGGGCGGTCACCACGCGGTCGGTGGTGGGCGGGACGATCAGCTGGGTGGCGGCCGAGGAGCCGAGCAGGAGGGCGGCCACGATCGCGCCGACCAGCTTGGAGTCGGTGTGCAGCAGCTTGGCGGCGAAGGCAGGGGCCAGGCTGAGGTAGACGCCGAACACCGCGTAGGAGATGAATCCGGCCGTGGCGGCGAGCAGGAACTCGCGGCGGCCGGTGCGCGGCAGCCGCAGGCGCTGCGGGCGCAGGTGGGTCGGGGTGGTGATGCGGGGCGGCGACGCCGGTGGGCGGTTGCGGCCGGGCATCCGGGGGTGCACCAGGGCGAGCGGCACGCAGAGCGCGAGCAGGGCGATGGCGTGCAGCAGGAAGGGCGTCAGCAGCGGGTCGGAGCCGCCGGCCAGCAGCGCGCCGACCACCGGGCCGAGCGCGACGCCGCCCGCGGAACAGGCGAGGGTGATCTTGGGGGCCAGGGCCGGGTGGTCGGGCAGGAGGTCGCCGAGGGCGGCTCCGGCGGCGCCGGTGGACAGGCCGACGGCGATGCCCTGGACGGCGCGGCCGGCGGCGAGCTGCCAGAAGCTGCCGGAGGTGGCGAACACGACGTCGCCGACGGCGGCCAGTGCGACGGCGGGCAGGATCAGGGCGCGTCGGCCGAGGTGGTCGGACCAGTGGCCGACCACGGCCAGCACCGGGACCAGGGCGAACACGTAGATCGCGAAGAGGATGGTGGTGTCGAGCGCGGTGAGGTGCAGCCGCTGCTGGAGGAGGGAGTAGATCGGCGTCGCGAGGTTCGCGCCGATCAGCATCAGCAGCAGGGCGGCGGCCACCAGGCCGACGCGGACGCCGCGCAGCGCGTTCCAGCGGCTGATCGCGGCGAGCTGGAGCTGGGCGCGGGGCGCGAGCTCCAGGGGAAGCAGGGCCTCCGACAGTCGGCGTCCGTCAAGCTGCGCGGTGCGCAGGCCGGAGCCGGCGGGGGAGAGGTCCGCCATGGCAGGGTTCTCCTGTGGCCGGGCACCACCGGGGCCGACGGGGTGTGCCGACGTGCCCGTCCGGTGGCGCTGTGGTGTGGCCGCGGTGCGGGGCTCCCGGTGGGGCGAGGTGAGCTGAAGAAGAGGGGCTTCATTGCCCGGTGGCCCGTACGGGGTGTGCACGGCACCACTAGCTCGAAGGATAAAGGGTGGGCGCACGCATACGGCGCGCGCCCCTGCGCACGCCCCTAGAGGCCGGGCATCGGGGGTGCCCGGCCTATACGCTGAGTAGGTAGATCGAGTACGCGGAGCTGTTCGAGCTGACCGCTGGCTGAGGGAGTGCACACGACGATGGCCGGACGACGTCGGAAGAACGCGGGAGCTTCGGCGGGGGAGGGCGCGGCCGAGGCGGTCCTGCCCGCCGACCTGGAGCTCCAGGACCTCTACGGGGCGTTCGCCGCGCACGGGTTGGACGACGAGGACCTGGACGACGCGGCCGTCCTGGTACCGCCGGTGAAGCTGCCCGACGAGCGGGAGCTGGCCGAGCAGGCGAAGGCCGTGCCGATGTTCGGGTACGCGCTGGCGCTGGCCCGCTGGGCGGCCCCGCACCGGGCGGTGGACGAGTTCGGCGACCTGGTCGAGGCCGACCGGGCGCCCGTGGCGCGGCTGCTGGGGCTGGCCCCGGCCGAGGGCGAGGTGCCGGAGGAGGCCGAGGTCGAGGCGCTGCGGGCCTGGTCGCTGGCCTGCGACCTGGACCTGGTGGAGCTGGGCACGACCGCCGACGGGGAGCACGTCGCGGTGCCGGGGCCGGACCTGGAGCCCGCCGAGCAGGGCGATCCGGAGACCGTCCTGGAGCTGTGGCTGACCGCCGCGGGGATCGTCCGGGAGCTGGCGGTGGAGGCCGACTCGCTGCCGGAGGAGGAGGGCGAGGAAGCCGAGGAGGCCGGGGAGGCCGGGGAAGGCGAAGAGGCGGAGGACGAGGACGCGCTCTCCGAGGTCGAGGAGGCCCGGGACGCCGCCGCCGAGCTGCTCGACGAGGCGCTCCAGGTGCTGTACGAGACCACCGCCTTCGCCGAGCCCGGCAACGAGACCGTGCCGCTGGGCGTGCTGGCCGCGCTGCTGGTGGTGCCGGAGGGCGAGGAGCCGAGCGAGGAGCTGCTGGGCGACATCACCGATGTGATGGTCGCCCTGGACCCGATGCTGGGCGACCTCGCCGAGCTGGGCCTGCTGGACTACCGCCCGATCGACCCGGAGCTGTTCGACGAGGAGGAGGGCGAGGAGCCCGCCGTCGTCGGCGAGGCGCCGCTGGACGAGGAGGAGTCGGCCCGCTTCGGCCTGGTCCGGCTCACCCCGCTCGGCCAGTACGGCATCCGGCAGTGGCTGCTGGAGGACGGCTACGACGCGCCGCTGGTCGGCGAGCTGGCCCAGGGCGACGCGGCCGAGCTGCTGCGCGGGGTGTGCGAGTCGACCAACGTGCTGCCGGAGGAGGAGCTGAGGGTCTGGGTGTCCGGCCGGGAGCCGGAGGCGGCGGCGCGCGAGCTGCTGGCGGCCGCGCGCGGCTCGGACGCGTACGGCCCGCTGCGGCGGATGCTGTGCGTCTCGGCGCTCAACCTGCTGGGCGCGGGCGCCGAGCCGGCCGCCCGGGAGGTGCTGGACGACCCGGAGCTGGGCGGTGCGGTGCGGGCCTGGCTGAACGCGCTGGGCGTCGCGGACGTGCCGGTGCCGGACCGGGCGATGGCGCTGTGGACGGTGGTCGACACCTTCGCCGCCCAGCTGCTGGACAGCGGCGGCGATGCCGAGCTGCTGCGTGAACTGATCACCGACCTGCCGGTGAACGGCGACGCGGCGAGCTGGTTCGGCGAGCTGTGGCGGGTCGACCACCCGTACACGGCGGACGTCCTGGAGGCGATCGGCGAGCTGCACCCGGACCGGGCGCTGGCCAAGGAGGCGCGCAAGGCGGCCTTCAAGGCGAGGTCCAAGAAGTAGGGCCGGGGCTCTAGGGCAGGTCCAGCGAGCCGTCCTCGGTGAAGGGGAAGAACGGGTTGTGGGCCAGCTCCCACAGGTGCCCGTCCGGGTCCTCGAAGTAGCCGGAGTAGCCGCCCCAGCTGGTCGGGACCGGCGCCTTGACCACCACGGCGCCGGCCTCGACGGCCGTCTCCAGCGCGGTGTCCACCAGGGCGGGGGACTCCAGGTTCACCGCGAGGGTGACGCCGCGGAAGGAGGGCTCGCCGGCGGCGGGCACGCCCGCGTCGGCGGCCAGCTCGTCGGTGGGGAAGAGGCCGAGCACCGAGTCGGCGGTGCGGAACCAGACGATCTCCGGGCTGGAGGCGGTGGAGCGCCGCCAGCCGAGGGCCTCGTAGAAGCGGGCGCTGCGTTCGAGGTCGGAGACGCCGAGGGTGACGATGCTGATCCGGGCGGGGAAGGCGTGCTGCGCCGCGTTGCCCTGTACTGCGTCGCTCTGTGCCGCGTTGCTCAGTGTCGAGTTGTTCTGTGCCGCGTTGCTCTGTGCTGTCATGCCGCCAGCGTAGGGAGGGCGGCTGACAACCGGCCGCCTGACACGGCCACCGCCCCCGCACGGCAGCCGAGCTGATGACCCGGCAGCTCCGGGCACGTAAGGTGGCGTCAGCGGTGCGGGCGCGAGGACTCGGGGGTGCGGCGGAGGATGGTGCGGGAGAACGACGGCAGGCCCGGGGAACGGCACGACGGAGGGCCGGGCCCGGCCGGGCGGGACCGTATCGTCGAGCCCCTCGTCGAGCAGGAGGAGTTCTCCCGCCGGACCTTGGCGGCGGCCGACTTCCCGGTGTACGGCGTGGCCGCCGGGCCGGCCCTCCACGGCGAGGCGCTGGCCGCCTTCGAGACCTGCGGCGGCGAGCTGAGCTGGGTCGAGGTGCAGTCCGGCGACTGGAACTCGCCGGTCGGACCGTACGTGACCGTGCGCACCTACCGGCCGGGGGCCGAGCTGACCGAGGTGCTGCCCGAGCTGGAGGACGTGGTCGAGGACGAACGGGACCGGATCTACGAGCACTTGGGGATCGACGAGGGCGACGGCCCGGGCCGGGTCCGGGCGCTGCGCGAGTGGATCACCGTGGACGGCGAGCCCTGCGCGGTCGAGGTGCACGAGGACCGGCCGGTGCCCGACCGGGAGCCGGACGCCGCCGGGCCGGTGTGGGCCGGGCGGCTGCGGGTCGGCGGGCTGACCGTGACGGTGTGCGGGCGCGGGGTGGCCCCCGGCGGCGTGGAGCTGGGCGCGATCGGGGACTTCGAGCGCTACCTGGGCGGACGCACCGAGCTGCTGCGCGAGCTGGCCTCCCGGCGGGCCCGGCGGATACCGGTCGAGGAGCGCGAACTGCCGCCCGTGGTCGGGCTGGAGGCGCACCGGGAGGTGATCGCGCAGAGCATCGCGGAGAGCGCCGCGATCGAGGCGCAGGTGCGGGTCGGGCGGACGCCGCGGCTGCCGCGCGGGCTGCGCGGGGACGCCTGCGTGGTGCGCTGGGAGGCGGCGGTGCGCCAGCAGATGCGGCTCGCCACGGAGACCCGGGAGGAGGCCTCGGCGGCGGTGACCTCGATGGTGAACCACCTCAACCGGCTGTCCCAGCAGACGCAGTGGCTGATCGGCACGCCGGCGGGGGAGGCGGCGGTCGAGGAGGTCATCCGGTACACGGTGTTCGCGAGCGAGGTGGCGAGCCTGCCGGCCCAGCGGGCCTGGGAGCGGCTGTGGCGGGAGCGGCCGGGCGGCGGGGCGGAGGTCAGGGAGGAGCAGCGGCTCGCCGAGGAGCTGTGGCTGGAGGCCTGGGAGCGGTGGCGGGCGGGACGCGGCTGACCTTCGCGCGGCGAAGTGCTCCGGCCTGGATGCGGCGAAGCACCCCGGCCTGAGTGCGGCGAAGCGCTCCGGCTCGGGTAAAGAGCCGACCATGAGGTGGTCATCGGTTGGCAAATGGCCGCCTCCGCGTGAGATGGACGCCATGCCGGGTTCACCCCTGCGGCGGAGCCTGCTGGACGTCGACGCCCCTTCTCGGCGCCCCGCTCACCCCAGGAGTTGCTGCCATGTCGCTGTCCCGCCGGAACTTCGTCAACCGTTCCACCCTCGCCGCGGCCGGCATGCTGATCGCCGGCGGTGCCGAGGCACTGGCCAGTGCCCCCGGCGCGATCGCCGCCCCGGCCGGCGGCGAGGCCCCGGTCGCCGCCGGGACCAACGCGGCGGGCGGCGCCGCGATCGGCTACGGCCCGCTGGTGCCGGACCCGGCCGGACTGCTGTCGCTGCCGAAGGGTTTCTCGTACAAGGTCCTGAACCGGGCCGGTGTCACGAAGCTGCGCACCGGCGAGTTCACCCCGAGCAACCACGACGGCACCTCCGCCTTCGAGGACGAGCGCGGCGGCAACCTGATGGTGGTCAACCACGAGCTGGCCGGCGCCCGCGCCAACTGGCCGCACCCGGTGCCGCTGATCGAGGGCCATGTGTACGACCCGGGCGCGGCCGGCGGCTGCACCATCGTGCACGCCAAGCGGGACGGCTCGGTCGAGCAGTGGGTCGGCATCGCCGGCACCGCCACCAACTGCGCCGGCGGTGTGACCCCGTGGGGCACCTGGCTGTCCGGCGAGGAGACCGAGGACAGGGCGGGCAAGAACGGCTTCACCAAGGACCACGGCTACGTCTTCGAGGTCGACCCCTTCGACGACGACTACAACCGCGACCCGCAGCCGATCAAGGCCTTCGGCCGCTACGCGCACGAGGCCGTCGTGGTGGACCCGAAGCGCGGCCACGTCTACCTGACCGAGGACGCCTCCAACCCCAACGGCCTGCTGTTCCGCTGGACCCCGCCGGCCGGCTTCAAGCACGGCCGCTTCCAGCTGCGCAAGCTCGCCGCCGACGCCGGTGTCCTGGAGGCCTTCAAGGTCTTCGACTCGCAGGGCAAGTTCGTCGACGACCTCTCCCGCGCCACCAAGGTCGGCACCGTCTACGGCGCGGACTGGGTCAAGGTCCAGGACCGCGACGCCAGGACCGTCTCGGTGCGCAAGCAGTTCAAGGAGGGCGAAGTCACCCGGGCCCGCAAGCTGGAGGGCATGTGGTGGGGTGACGGCGGCTTCTACTTCGTCTCCAGCTACGCCCGCTCGGAGAGCCCGCTCCAGCACGACGGCCAGGTCTGGTTCTACAACCCGAACCGCCGCACCATCACCCTGAAGGTGCTGCTGGGCGTCAACAACGACGTCTGGGGCGACCACGACAACTACGACGGCCCGGACAACATCACCGTCTCGCCGTACGGCGGCCTCGTGATCGCCGAGGACGGCGAGGGCGTCTCGCACCTGTTCGGCGCCACCGAGGACGGGCTGGTCTACGCGATCGCCCGCAACGAGCTGAACATCGGCACCGCCGAGAAGCCCGAGTTCAGCGAGTTCACCGGGGTGACCTTCTCGGACGACGGGAAGACGCTGTTCGCCAACATCCAGACCCCGGGCATCCAGCTGGCCATCAGCGGCCCGTGGCGCCGACTGAACGAGCACAAGAGGGGCCAGGGGTACGGCGAGTGACCATCCGTCAGGCCTGACGGTTCAGGTCTGAACCGCCAGGTCTGAACCGTCAGGCCTGAACGGTCGGTCTCGAAGCGGCTGCCCGCGGCTACTCGTCCGCGGGCAGCCGCAGTTGCAGCATCGCCAGCAGCCGCTGCTGCGGCTGGGCGAGGTCGATGCCGGTCAACTGCTCGGCGCGGCGCACCCGGTAGCGCAGGGTGTTGGGGTGGATGTGCAGGGAGTCGGCGGCGACCCGGACCTCGCCCAGCGCGTCCAGCCAGGCCAGCACGGACTCGGCGAGCCGGGTGCCGTGCCGGCGGTCGTAGGCGGTGAGCGCGGTGAGACGGGGGTCGCGCAGGCCGCCGCGCTCCTGGAGCAGTGCGAGCATCTCGCTGACCAGCACCTCGGCCTGGACGTCGATCAGCGCCGCGACCTCCAGGTCCACCCCGCCGCGGCCCATCGCGTCCAGGATGCGGTCGGCCTGGGCGCGGGAGTCCGGGACCTGGGCCAGGCCCTCGACGGTCGAGCCGATCGCGGCGCGCAGCGAGATGCCGAGGTGCTCCCGGGCGGCCGTGACCACCTCGGCCGCCCAGTCGCGCACGGTGGTCATCGGCAGGCCGGACGGCAGTTCCGGCAGGAGCACGTACACCCGGGAGTCGATCGGGGCGAGCAGCGCGGTGCGGTGCCGGGCGGCGGTGTGCACCGAGATCAGGCCGGTGACGTCGGAGCGGTGCAGCCCCTCGGTGGTGTGGGCGCTGTACGCCAGCACGGTGGCCGGGCGGCGCAGGTCCAGGCCCAGGTGGGTGGCGAGCGACTGGGGGCCGGTGGAGCCCTCCAGCAGGCCGGTGAGCAGGGTCTGGGTGAGCCGTACGTCGGCGGACAGTTCGCGGCGGCGGCGCACCAGTTGGGCGGCGGCGACCCGGGCGGCGCCGACCAGGGCCTGCTCGGCGAGCGGGGCCAGCGGCTGCGCGCCCTCCTGCACCCAGATGGTGCCGAGCGGCTGCGCGCCGGCCCGGATGCCGACCGCGAGGCGGCGGCGCAGGCCGAGTTCGGGGTGCGGCTCGACCGCGATCGGGGTGTCCGAGCTGCGCAGGTGCTGGAAGATGCCCCACTCGCGGAGCTTGGACAGGTACGGCTCCGGGCCCTGCCAGCCGAGGATGGACAGCCGGCGCAGGTCGTCGACCTCGTCGGAGTCCGAGGAGCGGGAGTAGGCGAGCACCCGGCTGGAGGTGTCCTCGATCGAGACGATGCCGTTGGTGAGCACGGCGACGGTCTGGGCGAGGGAGAAGAGGTCGCCGGCGTTGGGCTCGGGGGCGCCGGGCGCGTCCGAGGCGTCGGGGCCGGCGATGATCGCGCGGGCGAGCGAGTCGAGGTGCTCCCAGCGGGTCTCGCGGCGGACGGAGAGCAGGGCGACGCCCGCTTCGGTGGCGGCCTCGCGCAGGGCGTCGGCCTGGCCGGGGCCGTCCAGCTTGACGGCGACGGCGGCGGCGCCGGCCCGGCCGGCCGCGCGC
>NZ_JAFLNG010000324.1 GCF_017427025.1 Streptomyces sp. FH025 | reverse complement strand
GCGGAGTCGCGGGAGCGCCCCCGCCGCCGTCTCCCTCGCTAGGCTGACGGACACCACGGGGCCGCCCTCGGCGCCCCCGGACGGACCAGGAACCGGGCGGGGGCGGCGGGCCGCTCGCGCCAGTGAGGAGCAGGCCATGGCGAGCGAGGCCACCCGGGTGCGCCGCGAACCCCTCGACCCCTCGGGCGCGGGCGCCGCGATCGAGCGCTGGACGCTGACCGCCGGCCCGTACGAGGCGAGCCTGCTCACCCTCGGCGCCACCCTGCACACCCTCAGCGCGCCGGACCGGGCCGGGCGCACCGCGCAACTACTCCTCTCGACCGACGAGTTGGCGCAGATCCTGGGCCCGGCCCGGCACTACGGCACGGTGGTGGGCCGGTACGCCAATCGGATCGACGGCTCCGAGGTCACCATCGACGGCGAGCGGCACCCGCTCGCCCCGACCGGCGGCGGAGTCACCATCCACGGCGGGCCGGACGGATTCGCGCAGCGGATCTGGCAGGCCGAGGAGACCGAGGGCGGGGTGCGGCTGGGGCTGCACAGCCCGGACGGCGACCAGGGCTTCCCGGGCGCGCTGGACGTCACCGTCGCCTACACCCTGGACGCGGCCGGTGAGCTGGTGATCGCCTACCACGCCGTCACCGGCAAACCGACGGTCGTCAACCTGACCAATCACGCCTACTTCAACCTCTCGGGTGAAGGCAGCGGGGACGTCCTGGGCCACCTGCTCACCCTGGACGCCGACGAGTACACCCCGGCCGACGAGCGGCAGATCCCGTACGGGCGGACCGAGCCGGTGGCCGGCACGCCGTTCGACTTCACCGTCGCCACGCCGATCGGCAAGTCGGTGCACGACGCGCACCCGCAGCTGGCCGGGCCCGGCGGCTACGACCACAACTGGGTGCTGCGCCCCCGGCCGGCGGACGGCGGGCCGGCCCGGGCGGCGCTGCTGGAGGACCCGGTCAGCGGCCGCACCCTGGAGGTGCTGACCACCGAGCCGGGCATCCAGGTCTACACGGCGAACAAGTTCCAGGGCGCGGTCACCGGTGCGAGCGGGGTGCCGTACGGGCCGTTCGCCGGGATCGCGCTGGAGACCCAGCACTTCCCGGACTCGCCGCACCACCCGTCGTTCCCGAGCACGGTGCTGCGACCGGGGGAGGAGTTCCGCTCGACCACCGTGCTGCGACTGGGGGTCAACCGGTAGGGCGGTTCAGGCGTGGAGGTCCCGGCGCATGCAGAGCCGGGGCCAGCGGTCCAGGCCGTGCTCGGCCTCCTTGCGGCGGATCTCGCGCAGGCCCGGGGTGAGTTCGGCGTCGGCCAGCGGGCGGAAGCCGAGGCGGGCGTAGTAGGGGGCGTTCCAGGGGACGTCCGCGAAGGTGGTCAGGGTGAGCGCGGGGGCGTCGGCGTCGGCGGCGAGGTGCTCGATCAGCGCCCGGCCGATGCCCCGGCGGGCGTGGTCGGGGTGCACGGACACCTGCTCGATGTGCAGGGCACCGTCCACCGGCTCGGCCAGCAGGTAGCCGGCGATCGCGCCGTCCGCGTCGGCGACCAGGGCGACGCCGTGGTCCAGGTAGTGGGCCAGCTCCGCGGGGGCGGGCGGTTCGTCCTCGGCGATCTCGGGCATGCCGATCGCGGCGAAGGGGGCTCCGGCGGCCCGCTCCAGTTCGCCCAGCAGCGGCAGTTCGGCCTCGGTGACGGCTCTGATTCGCATGCGTCCAGTCTGCTGCAGGCGAGTTCCGGCCACGCACGGTGGTTCCGTCAGCCACCGAAGATCAGGGTGAAAGGTGCGAAGTCGGACATTCCGCCGGGCTGTCAACTACCGTGCGGCTACGTCCAGGACACGCGGGCGTAACGATCGCCGTTTCTTGCAGAAATTTGCTGCAAGAACTTTCCGTCGCGATTCCACCGCTGTTAACTTCCTTCCGAGCCCGACGGCGGCAACGGTGCGGTCGGCGCGAGGCAGCCATTATGCGCCTGTCTCCGAACATCTCGGGCACCCCCCACCCTCCCTAGGAGTTCTCATGCGGCGTGGCATCGCGGCCTCTGCCCTCGTTGCGGCCCTCGCGGTCTCGATGGCTGCCTGTGGCAGCAGCGGCGGCTCCGGTTCGGACGGCAAGGCCGACGGCCCGGTCACCCTCACGTACTGGGACACGTCGAACGCCACCAACGAGGCTCCGAACTACCAGGAACTGGTCAAGAAGTTCGAGGCGGCCAACCCGAACATCAAGGTCGACTTCGTCAACGTCCCGTTCGACCAGGCGCAGAACAAGCTGCAGACCGCCATGGGGGCCAAGGGCGCGCCGGACGTGTTCCGCTCCGAGGTCGGCTGGACCGCCGCCTTCGCCAAGGCCGGCTTCCTGGAGCCGCTGGACGGCACCCCGGCCGCCGCCGACACCTCCGCCTTCCAGCCCAGCCTGATCCAGCAGGCCAAGTACGAGGGCAAGCTGTACGGCGTGCCGCTGGTGACCGACACCCTGGGCCTGCTCTACAACAAGGAGCTGTTCGCCAAGGCCGGCATCACCGAGGCGCCCAAGACCTGGGACGAGCTGAAGACCGACGCCGCCGCCGTCAAGGACAAGGCCGGCGTGGACGGCTTCTGGCTGAAGGCCGCCGACGGCTACTACGCGATGCCGTTCCTGTTCGGCGAGGGCACCGACACCGTCGACGCCGCCGGCAAGAAGATCACCATCACCTCGCCGGAGGCCGCCAAGGCCGTCGAGACCTACAAGACGATGTTCACCTCGCCCGGCACCGTCAAGGCCGACGTCACCACCGACGCCTACGCGCACATGATGGACGCCTTCAACAGCGGCAAGGTCGCGGCGATCATCCAGGGCCCCTGGGAGATCACCAACATCTACAAGGGCTCCGCCTTCGCCGACAAGAACAACCTCGGCATCGCCGCCGTCCCGGGCGGTTCGGCCAAGGGGGCCGCCCCCACCGGTGGCCACAACATCTCCGTCTACGCCGGCGCCGACAAGGCCCACAAGGCCGCCGCCGAGAAGTTCGCCGCCTTCATGACCTCGGCCGAGAGCCAGGCGTTCATCGCGCAGAAGAACTCCACCCTGCCGACCCGCTCCGACGCCTTCACCGCCGACGTCAAGGCCGACCCGGGCATCGCCGGCTTCCAGGCCGTGCTGTCCAGCGCCAAGCCGCGCCCCGAACTGCCCGAGTACAGCTCGCTGTTCGCCTCGCTCAGCACCAACCTGGGCAAGGCCGTCCAGGGCACCAGCACCCAGGACGCGCTGAACACCGTCGCCACCGACTACGCCAAGCTCCTGCCGGGCTTCGCCAAGTAGTCCCCGCCGCCCGGCCCGCCCATCCCGGCGGGCCGGGCGGTCGGCTCCGCCGAGGATTCCCCCCGAAGAATTCCCCCCGAGAAGGTGCAAACGATGTCAGTCGCCGTGCAGGGCGCCACCGGCAAGGGCAGCCCGGAGCGCGATCAGCGCCCGGGTCTGCTGGAACGCCTCAAGCGCTCCTACGCCAAACACTGGTACGCCTACGCGATGATCGCCCCGGTCGTCCTGGTGCTCGGCGCCCTGGTGCTCTACCCGCTCGTCGAAGGCATCTGGCTCACCCTCACCGACGCCAACAGCCTCAACGTCGCCCGCAAGATCGGCGTCAACGAGATCCCGGCGAGCTACGACTTCGTCGGCTTCCGCAACTACGCCGACATCCTCTGGGGCCCCGGCTCGTACGACCGCTTCTGGTCGCACTTCGTCTGGACCATCGCCTGGACGGCCATCTGCGTCTTCCTGCACTACACCATCGGCCTGGGCCTCGCCCTGCTGCTCAACAAGAAGCTGCGCGGGCGCGCCGTCTACCGGATGCTGCTCATCCTGCCCTGGGCCGTCCCCACCTTCGTCACCGTCTTCTCCTGGCGCCTGATGCTCTCCGACGGCGGAGTCGTCAACACCGTGCTCTCCGCCCTGCACCTGCCCGAGCCGGGCTGGCTCACCGACCCGTGGGCGCAGAAGGTCGCCGCGATCACGGTGAACACCTGGGCCGGCGTGCCGTTCATGATGATCTCGCTGCTCGGCGGCCTCCAGTCGATCCCGGCCGAGCTGTACGAGGCCGCCGAGATGGACGGTGCCACGCCGTGGCAGCGCTTCCGGTACGTCACCCTGCCGGGGCTGCGCACCGTCTCCTCCACCGTCGTGCTGCTCGGAGTGATCTGGACCTTCAACCAGTTCAACGTCATCTTCCTGCTCTTCGGCACCGGCGCCCCCGACGCCCAGCTGCTGGTCACCTGGGCCTACCGCCTCGGCTTCGGCCAGATCCCCCGGGACTACGCGCAGTCCGCCGCGTACGGCGTGATCCTGCTGTCCATCCTGATCGTCTTCACCGCCTTCTACCGGCGCTGGCTCGCCCGCAACGAGCAGGCCAACGGCTGAGGCCCCGGACCCAGTTGACCCACGAAGGCAGGTAACCCCGATGAGCACCACCACCGAACGCCCCGCCCCCGCGACGACCGCGGCCCCGGCCGCCCGCCCGGTCAAGGCCCGTCCGCGCGGCGAGAGCAGCCCGCTGGCCAAGGCGCTGTCCCACGGCGTCCTGATCGTGGCCGGCCTGATCGCGCTGTTCCCGGTCGCGTGGATCCTCTTCGTCTCGCTCGGCCCGGACAAGACGGACTACCTCCACCCCGGCCAGATCTTCGACAAGCTCACGCTGTCGAACTACCAGCACGTGCTGGGCGACACCGACTTCTTCACCTGGTTCGGCAACGCCGTGCTGGTCTCCGGCGTCACCACCGTGTTCGGCGTCATGCTCGCCGCCACCACCGGCTACGCGGTGTCCCGGATGAAGTTCCCCGGGCACCGGCCGCTGATGTGGTCGCTGCTGGTCACCCAGATGTTCCCGATCGCGGTGCTGATCGTGCCGATGTACACGATGCTCTCCGACCTCGGCCTGCTGGACAGCTACACCGGCCTGATCCTGGTCTACTCGACCACCACCGTGCCGTACTGCGCCTGGCTGCTGAAGGGCTACTTCGACACCATCCCGGTGGAGATCGACGAGGCCGGCCGGGTCGACGGGCTCAGCCCGTTCGGCACCTTCTGGCGGCTGGTGCTGCCGCTCGCCCGCCCGGGCCTGGCGGTGGCCGCCTTCTACTCCTTCCTCACCTACTGGGCCGAGGTTCCCTTCGCCTCCACCTTCATGCTCAGCTCCGACAAGTACACGCTGGCCGTCGGCCTCCAGACCTTCGTCAGCGAGCACGACGCCCAGTGGAACCTGATGGCCGCGACCGCCGTGCTGATCGCCATCCCCTCCGCGGCCTTCTTCTACCTGGTGCAGCGCCACCTGGTCACCGGCCTGACCGCCGGTGCCTCCAAGTCGTAACGCGCCGCGAAGTCGTAGCGCTCCTCGCTCCTCTAGTCCCCAAGGGATACCGTCCATGACCCAGAACCTGGCCGACACCTCCCGGCCTGCCGCCGACACCGCTCACGAGGCGGCCGCCCTGGCTTCGGTGACTGGCAGCGCGTCCAGAGGCTGGTGGCGGGACGCGGTCATCTACCAGGTGTACCCGCGCAGCTTCGCCGACTCCAACGGCGACGGCATGGGTGACCTGCCCGGCATCCGCAGCCGCCTGCCCTACCTGCGCGACCTCGGTGTGGACGCGGTCTGGCTCTCGCCGTTCTACGCCTCGCCGCAGGCGGACGCCGGCTACGACGTCGCCGACTACCGCGCGGTGGACCCGATGTTCGGCACCCTGCTGGACGCCGACGCCCTCATCCGGGACGCCCACGAGCTGGGGCTGCGGATCATCGTCGACCTCGTCCCCAACCACTCCTCGGACCAGCACGAGTGGTTCCAGCGCGCCCTGCGCGAGGGCCCCGGCTCCCCGCTGCGCGACCGCTACCACTTCCGGCCCGGCAAGGGCGACAAGGGTGAACTGCCGCCCAACGACTGGGAGTCCATCTTCGGCGGCCCGGCCTGGACCCGTACCGAGAACCCGGACGGCACCCCCGGTGACTGGTACCTGCACCTGTTCGCCCCCGAGCAGCCCGACTTCAACTGGGAGAACGCGGCGGTCGCCGACGAGTTCCGCTCGATCCTGCGGTTCTGGCTCGACATGGGCGTCGACGGCTTCCGCATCGACGTCGCCCACGGCCTGGTCAAGGCGGCCGGCCTGCCCGACCTCGGCGGCTCCGACCAGCTCAAGCTGCTCGGCAACGACGTCATGCCGTTCTTCGACCAGGACGGCGTGCACGAGATCTACCGCGCCTGGCGCAGGATCCTCGACGAGTACCCGGGCCAGCGGATCGGCGTCGCCGAGGCCTGGACCCCGACCGTGCAGCGCACCGCCAACTACGTCCGCCCCGACGAGCTGCACCAGGCCTTCAACTTCCAGTACCTGGGCACCGATTGGGACGCCGCCGCGCTGCGCGAGGTGATCGACCTCTCGCTCGACTCGATGCGCCCGGTCGACGCCCCCACCACCTGGGTGCTGTCCAACCACGACGTCACCCGGCACGCCACCCGCTTCGCCAACCCGCCCGGCCTCGGCACCCAGATCCGCACCGCCGGCGACCGTTCGCTGGGTCTGCGGAGGGCCCGCGCCGCCACCCTGCTGATGCTCGCGCTGCCCGGCTCGGCGTACATCTACCAGGGTGAGGAGCTCGGCCTGCCGGACGTCACCGACCTGCCGGACGAGGTCCGCCAGGACCCGTCCTTCTTCCGCCAGGAGGGGCAGGACGGCTACCGCGACGGCTGCCGCGTCCCGATCCCGTGGTCCGGCACCGAGGCCCCGTACGGCTTCGGGCCGGTGGCGGGCGGGCCGTCCTGGCTGCCGCAGCCGGCCGAGTGGGCCGAACTGAGCGTCGAGGCGCAGACGGGCGACCCGGCCTCCACCCTGGAGCTCTACCGCAGCGCACTGGCCGTCCGCCGGGCGCGGCCCGACCTCGGCGCCGGCACCGAGGTCGAATGGCTGGACGGCCCCGAGGGCACCCTGGCGTTCCGCCGCGGCTCCTTCGTCTGCACGGTGAACACCACCGGCGAGCCGGTGCGGATCACCGCGCCCGGCCGACTGCTGCTCGGCTCGACCGAACTCGTGGTGGACGGCGGCGAGACGGTGCTCGCTCCGGACAGCACCGGCTGGTGGGCGGTCTGACGTGGTTGCAATAGGCTCTGGGACCGTGACTACGGCGCGACTCTCAGACATCGCGGCACAGGCGGGGGTCAGCGAAGCCACCGTCTCCCGCGTGCTCAACGGCAAGGCGAACGTCTCCGCCGCCACCCGGCAGACCGTGCTGGCGGCGCTCGACGTGCTCGGCTACGAGCGGCCGACCCGGCTGCGCCAGCGCAGTGCCGGCCTGATCGGGCTGATCACGCCGGAGCTGAGCAACCCGATCTTCCCGGCGCTGGCGCAGGTGATCGAGCAGGTGCTCAGCCGGCACGGATACACCCCGGTGCTGTGCACCCAGACGCCGGGCGGGTCCACCGAGGACGAACTGGTGGAGATGCTGGTCGACCGGGGCGTGGCGGGCATCGTCTTCGTCTCCGGGCTGCACGCCGACACCACCGCCGACCACGACCGCTACGCCCGGCTGGCCGGGCGCGGGGTGCCGTTCGTGCTGATCAACGGCTTCAGCGAGAAGATCGACGCGCCCTTCATCTCGCCGGACGACCGGGCCGCCATGTGGATGGCGGTCCAGCACCTGGCCGAGCTCGGGCACGAGCGGATCGGGCTGGCGATCGGGCAGCGGCGGTACGTGCCGGTGCTGCGCAAGGTCGAGGGCTTCACGGCGGCGATGCGCGAGGTGCTCGGGCGCAGCCAGGAGGAGGCCGAGGACCTCGTCCACCACACGCTGTTCAGCGTGGAGGGCGGGCACGCGGCGGCCGGGGCGCTGCTCGACAAGGGCTGCACGGCGATCGTCTGCGGGAGCGACATGATGGCGCTCGGGGCGATCCGGGCGGTGCGGCAGCGCGGGCTGTCGGTGCCGCAGGACGTGTCGGTGGTCGGCTTCGACGACTCGCCGCTGATCGCCTTCACCGAGCCGCCGTTGACCACGATCCGTCAGCCGGTCGAGGCGATGGCCACGGCGGCGGTGGACGCGCTGCTGGAGGAGGTCGGCGGGAACGCGGCCCAGCGCGGGGAGTTCATGTTCCAGCCGGAGCTGGTGATGCGCGGTTCCACGGGGGCCTGCGCGCGCTGAGCCGCGGCGGCAGGGCTTCGGTGGCAGGGCCGGTGGACGGGCCCCGGAGGGCGGTTGCTCTCCGGGGCCCGTCCCGTGTCCGCTCGGTCAGCCCTCCTGGGCGGTCGGGCGCTCCGTGGCGAGCCGGTGGTCGTCGGACGCGTCGCCGGTCCGGGTCTCGGTGCGGCGGCCGCGGGCCAGGTAGTCGCGCAGGACCAGTTCGACGGCGTCCTGCGGGTTCTTGGTGCCGGAGAGCAACATCGCGTCGATCGCGAGGTTGGCGTCGAGCGTGACGGTGACCTGGGCCATGTGACTCCTCCTCGGGTGCAGAGCAGC
>NZ_JAFLNG010000323.1 GCF_017427025.1 Streptomyces sp. FH025 | reverse complement strand
TAGACTCGGCCAGCGTGTCCCTCCTCCTCAGCATCGTGCTCCCGGTCCACGGCGTGGAGCGGTACCTGCCGCGCTGCCTCGACTCGATCCTCGGCGACGTCCCCGCCGCGGAATCCCGCTTCGAGGTGATCGCGGTCGACGACCTCTCCCCCGACGGCTCCGGCGCGATCCTGGACGCCTACGCCGCCCGCGACCCCCGGCTGCGGGTGCTGCACCTCACCGAGAACCAGGGCCTCGGCGGCGCCCGCGCCGCCGCCCTGCCGCAGGTGCGCGGCGAGTACGTCTGGTTCGTGGACAGCGACGACTGGCTGCCCGAGCGGACGGTCAGCGTGATCCTGGACGAGCTGGAGCAGGAGCGCCGCCGCGAGACCCCCGCCGACGTGCTGATCACCGACTTCACCCACGTCTACCCGGACGGCGAGACCGAGCCCAACCCCTGGCGGCACGTGCTGGTCGGCTCCCCGCTGGTCGAGGGCTGCACGCTGGCCGAGCACCCCGCGCTCTTCCAGACCGTGATGTCGGTGTGGAACAAGGTCTTCCGCCGCGCCTTCCTGGAGGGCCTCGACGTCGCCTTCGGCCGCGGCTACTACGAGGACATCTCGGTCACCTACCCGGCGCTGCTGGCCGCCGAGCGGCTGCGCTACCTCGACCGCCCCTGCTACGTCTACCGGCGTGGCCGGGACGGCGCGATCACCGCCACCGCCTCCCCCAAGCACGCCGACGTGTTCGCCCAGTACGACGCGATCTTCGCCTTCCTGGACCGCCCGGACCGCCCCGGCCGGCCCGTCCCTGAGTCGCTGCGCACCCTCGTCTTCGACCGCACCGTCCGCCAGGCGCTGAACGTCTACGACACCCCGGGGCTCGTCCCCACCGACCTGCGCAAGGACTTCTTCCGCCGGATCGCCCAGCACTTCGAGAGCCACCGCCCGGCCGGCTACCGCTTCCCCGGCGGCGTGCGCGGCGTGCAGTACCGGCTGGCCGCGCGCGGCGCCCGGATCGCGTACGCGGAACTGCGCCGCACCGGGCGGCTGCCGCGCGAACTCAAGCGCGGGGCACGGGCGGTGGCGCCCGCGGTGCGCAAGGGCGTGCGCAGCGGCGCCCGGTTCACCGCGTACAACGCCTTCCGTCGGATGCCGCTGGACGAGGGCCTGGCGGTCTACGCCGCGTACTGGCACCGGGGTTACGCGTGCAGCCCGGCGGCGATCTACGAGAAGGCGAAGGAACTCGCGCCGCAGGTCCGCGGCGTGTGGGTGGTGGAGAACCGCGCGCAGGCCGCCGCCCTGCCACCCGGTGTGCCGTACGTGATAGTCAACACGCCCGCCTACCTCAAGGCGATGGCCACCGCCAAGTACTTCGTCAACAACGTCAACTTCCCCCACACGATGGCGAAGCGGCCCGGCACGGTGCACGTGCAGACCCAGCACGGCACCCCGGTCAAGGCGATGGGCATGGACCTCCGCCGCTACCCGGAGGCCGCGGAGGGGATGGACTTCGAGCGGCTCCAGGAGGGCATAGACCGCTGGGACTTCCTGGTCTCCTCCAACCCGCACACCAGCGAGCACTTCACCCGGGCCTTCCCCGGCCGGTACGAACTGCTGGAGACGGGCTACCCGCGCAACGACCGGCTGGCGAACGCCACTTCGGAGGACATGCGGGCGATGCGCGAGCGGCTCGGGCTGCGTCCCGGCACCACCGCGGTGCTGTACGCGCCGACCCACCGCGGCGGCAAGGGCGGCTACGTACCGCTGGTGGACGTGGCGGAGCTGGCCCGGCGGCTGGGCCCGCGCTTCACACTGCTGGTGCGCACCCACTACTTCCACACCGGCGGCCCGGGCGACCTGACGGCGGGCGAGGACGCGGCCGCGATCGTGGACGTGTCGGCGCACCCGACCGTGGAGGACCTCTACCTCGCGGCGGACGTGCTGGTGACGGACTACTCCTCGATGATGTTCGACTACGCCGTACTGGACCGGCCGGTGGTCATCTTCGCCCCGGACTGGGAGGAGTACCGGCGCGAGCGCGGCGTCTACTTCGACCTGTTCGAGGAGCCGCCGGGCGCGGTCACGGTGGACGCGGACGGGCTGGTGCGGGCGCTGCGGGCGGGCGACACGGAGTGGTCGGCGCGGGCGCGGTTCCGGGCGAAGTTCTGCGTCTGGGACGACGGCGGGGCGGCGGAGCGGGTGGTGCGCCGGGTGTTCCCGGTCAAGGGCACCGCGAGCGGCGCCTCGAACGACACCTCGGACGGCAGCTCGAACGGCAGCTCGAAGGGCGTCGGGGAGAGCTGAGAGCCTCCGGACGGGGCCGGTGCCGCCGGTACGGCGCCCGGCCCCGTCAGCGCGGGTTCAGCGCTGCCGGGCGGCCAGGAACTCGTCGAACGTGAGGTAGCCCTGGTGACGGGTGTCCATCGCGTGGATCAGCGCCTCGGCCATCGAGATCGTCACGTCGTGGTCGCCCATCTCGTTGGCCACCAGCGCGTACTCGGCCGCAGTGATCTTGCCGTCGCCGTTCTTGTCGAAGCGGTCGAACATCGCCTTGATGGCCTCGGTGGTCTCCATGGTGCCCTCCTGGGTACTGCGGGGTCGTGCTCGGTTCGGACGGCCGTACCCTACCCGGCCGTGGTGCGCGCCACGGCCTCCGGGAGTGGACGCGCGCCGGGGTCGGTGTCGTAGTCTGCGGATCTGATTGCGGGCCCGGGCTCCTCCCGGGCGGTCGTTCGTCCAGGGAGGGAACCATGCTCGACCTCGTCACCAAGTTGGTGCTGAAACCCGTCTCGCGGGGAATCTGGCGTCCGGTCATCGAGGGGGTCGAGAACGTACCGCGCAAGGGCGGGGTGATCCTGGCCAGCAATCACCTGTCCTTCATCGACAGCGTGGTGATCCCGCTCACCGCCCCGCGCCGGGTCCACTTCCTCGCCAAGGCCGAGTACTTCACCGGCACCGGGCTCAAGGGCGGTCTGTCCAAGGGCTTCTTCGAGGCGATCGGCGCGGTGCCCGTCGAGCGCGGCACCTACCGCTCCGCCCAGGCCTCGCTGGAGTCGGCGCTGGAGATCCTGGAGGCCGGCAAGGCCTTCGGCATCTACCCCGAGGGCACCCGCTCGCTGGACGGCCGGCTCTACCGGGGCAAGACGGGCGTCGCCTGGCTCGCGCTGACCGCGGGCGTGCCGGTGGTGCCGGTGGCCCTGGAGGGCCCGGAGCAGATCCTGCCGGTGGGCAAGCGGATCCCGCGGCTCAAGAAGGTGACGGTCCGCTTCGGCGAGCCGCTGCACTTCGACGAGTTGCACGGGCAGGCCCGTTCGCTGAAGGCCCGTCGGCAGGTGACCGACGAGGTGATGGCGGCGATCCAGCGGCTCTCCGGCCAAGAGGTCGCGGGGAGTTACAACGAGGTGCCGAAGGCGGCCTGACCACGCTCCTACGCGTGACCCGCGCGGCCGCCTCCGCCTACGCGTGCCCCAGCGCGGCCGCCTCCTCCGGCGCCTCCCGGCGCAGCAGAGCCGCGTACCGCCCGTCCAGCTCCACCAGCTCCTCGTGGGTGCCGAGTTCGACCACCTCGCCGTGGTCGAGCACGGCGATCTGGTCGGCGGAGCGGACGGTGGAGAGCCGGTGCGCGATGGTGATGGTGGTGCGACCGGCGGCCAGGGCGTCCACGGCCTGCTGGACGGCGCGTTCGGTGCGGTTGTCGAGTGCGCTGGTGGCCTCGTCCAGGATCAGCACCGGCGGGTTGCGCAGAATGGTGCGGGCGAGCGCGAGGCGCTGCTTCTCCCCGCCGGAGAAGCGGTAGCCGCGCTCGCCGACCAGGGTGTCGTAGCCGTCCGGGAGGGCGGCGATGGTGTCGTGGACCTGTGCGGCCCGGGCGGCCTCGACCAGTTCGGCGTCGCTGGCCCCGGGCTTGGCGAACCGCAGGTTCTCGGCGACCGAGGCGTGGAACAGGTAGGTCTCCTGGGACACCACCCCGACCGCGCGGGCCAGGGTGTCGAAGGACAGGTCCCGTACGTCCACGCCGTCCAGGGTGACCCGGCCGCCGGTGACGTCGTACAGCCGCGGCACCAGGTAGCTGAGGGTGGTCTTGCCCGAGCCGGTCTCACCGACCACGGCCAGTGAACTCCCGGCCGGGACCTTGAGGTCGACGCCGGCCAGGGTCGGGCGTTCCTGCGCGGGGTCGTAGCGGAAGTCGACGGCCTCGAAGCGGACCTCGCCGCGGATGTCGTGCAGGGTGACCGGGTCGGCCGGCTCGGCGATCTCCACCGGCAGGTCGAGGTACTCGAAGATGCGCTGGAAGAGCGCGAGCGAGGTCTGCACGTCCACGCCGGTGGACAACAGGCTGACGGTCGGGCGGAACAGGCCCTGCTGGAGGGTCACGAAGGCGACCAGGGTGCCGACCGAGACGATCGGCGCTCCGGCGGCGGAGGTCAGCCCGGCCGCCCAGTAGATCAGCGCGGGCATCGCGGCCATCACGATCTGGATGGTGTTCATCCGCCAGCGCCCGGCCATGCTGGCCCGCACCTCCAGGTCGGCGAGCTGGTCGGACTGCTCGGTGAACTCCCGGGCGAGCGAGCCGGAGCGGCCCATGGTGCGGCCGAGCAGGATGCCGCTGACCGAGAGCGACTCCTGGACCGCCGAGCTCATCGCGGCCAGCTGCTTCTGCCGCTCCGTGGTGATCTTCTTGCGCTCCTGGCCGACCCGGCGGCTGATCCAGACGAACAGCGGGAGCAGGAGCAGCGAGACCACGGTCAGCCGCCAGTCGAGGGCGACCATGGCGACGATCGAGGCGATCACCGCGGTGAGGTTGGAGACCAGGCTGGTCGCGGTGGAGGTCACCGTGGACTGCATGCCGCCGATGTCGTTGGCGATCCGGGACTGCACCTCGCCGGTGCGGGTGCGGGTGAAGAAGGCCAGGGACTGCCGCTGGAGGTGGCCGTAGACGGCGGTGCGCAGGTCGTGCATGACGCGCTGGCCGACGGTGGTGGAGATCAGCGTCTGCAGCACGTTGAAGATGCTGTTCACCACGGCGGTCAGGATCATCCCGAGCGCGAGCAGGCTGAGCAGTCCGGTGCGGCCCTGCGGGATCGCGGTGTCCAGGACGGCCCGGAGCAGGAACGGCGAGACGACGGAGACCACCGCGGAGGCGGCGACCAGCAGCCCGACGGTGGTGAGACGGCCGGCGTAGGGGCGGAAGAGCGCGAGGATGCGTCGCCACTGGGCCGGTGGGCGGGGCTCGCCCTCGGCGCGCTCGGGCGGGGTCCAGTCGATGGCGGCGTGCCTCAAGGACGGGCCTCCCTGGGTCGGGCGCGCGGGGGTGTGGGCGCGGCGGCGGGTGTGGCGGTCGGGCGAGCGCCAGCATAGCGAGAGTAGCTCATAGTTAGACAAGCTAATAGTGAGTGTGGCTCTATTCCCTCGCCCTGGCCGACCGCCCGCCCTGTCCGACTGACCCGACTGACGCGACCGGCCGACTGGCCGACTGGCCGACTGGCCGACCCGTTCCCGGCACCCGCCCGACCGCGCCGCGGCTCAGTTCGTCCGGTAGGTGCGCGCCGCCTTCGAGGAGATGCCGCCGAGCTTGCCCGAAGGCAGCACCCGGGCGATCGCGACGGCCGCCTTGTACCGCTTGCCCGGCACCGACAGCGACTTGCCGCGCGCCAGGTCGCGCATCGCCTCGTCCACCACCCGCTCGGAGGAGAGCCAGGCCCAGGACGGGATGTTGCCGGTGCCCATGCCCGCCCGCTGGTGGAACTCCGTTCGGGTGAAGCCCGGGCACAGAGCCAGCATCCGCACGCCCGTCCCGCCGAGGTCGCGCAGCACGCCCTGGGTGAAGCTCACCACCCAGGCCTTGCTCGCGCCGTACGTGCCGCGCGGTAGGAAGGCGGCCACCGAGGCCACGTTGATGATCGCGCCCCGGCCGCGCTCGCGCATCCCCGGGAGGGCGGCCGTGGTCAGCCGGAGGATGGCCTCGATGTGCACCTTCAGCATGTCCAGTTCGCCCTGGAGCGGGACGGTGCCGAAGGCGCCCTTGTTGCCGAAGCCGGCGTTGTTGACCAGGAGGTCCACCGGGCGCTCGGCGTCGGCGAGCCGGGCCTCGACGGAGGCGATGCCCTCGTCGGTGGCGAGGTCGGCCGTCAACACCTCCGCCTCGATGCCGTACCGGGCACCCAGTTCGGCGCTCGCGCGCTCCAGGCGCTCGGTGTCCCGGGCCACCAGGACGAGTCGGTAGCCGCTGCGGGCGAGGCGGCGGGCGAAGGCGGCTCCGATGCCGGCGGTCGCGCCGGTGATCAAGGCTGTGGTCATGCCCCGACGGTACCGACTCGCGACCGCCTGGCCCACCCCAAGGGCAACTCCCCTGATCGGCCAGTACCGCCCGACGGGGGGCAGCACCCGGCCGGGCGAGGAAATCCTGATGAGGAGCACAGCTGATGCTCACTCGGTTCTGGGCGGAACCCGCTCCGGCGTCGCGCGGCGCGACGCTGCCCGAGGCCGGATCCCTCGCTCGCCTGACGGCGGAGGGCGAGGCCGTCGCGCCCGACGCGCCCACCTGCTCGCCGGAAGCTCTGGGCCTCCTGTTTTGCTCCTGCTCCTGCTGGTTTTTGCTCCTGCTCCTGCTCCTGCTGGCGATGCTGACGCCGGAGCACCCAAGGAGAAGCCGACCCGGCAGCCGGGCCCCAGCCCATCACCCGGCCGGTCCGCGACGACGGGCGTGCGACCGCACTCGCGGCCCCGGACGCCCCCGGCACTCGTACCGCCGCCGGCAGCGGTACGGGTGCTCAGCACGGACCCATCTCAACTGCGGTGGCGCCGAGTCGGGGAGCCCGAACCGGTCGGACTGCTCGGGCCGCTCAGGCGACTCAGGCGACTCAGGCGGCCACGGCCTTGGCGCGGTCGGTGGCGATGTGCACGGCGAGGCCGCCGAGGACGGTTCCCATCGCGTAGCGCTGGATCCGCAGCCAGGCGGGGCGGCGGTTGAGGAAGCGCGCGATGCCGCCCGCGCCCATCGCGATCAGGCCGTTGACGGCGACCGCGATGGCGATCTGGACCAGGCCCAACACCAGGCTCTGCAAGGCGACATGGCCGCGCTC
Source organism: Streptomyces sp. FH025 (assembly GCF_017427025.1). Taxonomy (GTDB): domain Bacteria; phylum Actinomycetota; class Actinomycetes; order Streptomycetales; family Streptomycetaceae; genus Kitasatospora. The sequence goes on along the minus strand of NZ_JAFLNG010000323.1, from coordinate 1,413 downwards.
GGGCGCCACGAACTGGGGCAGCAGCGAGATGTACATGATGGCGATCTTGGGGTTGAGCAGGCAGGTCAGGAAGCCCATCGCGAACAGGCGGCGCGGCCGGTCCGGCGGCAGTTGTTGCGGGGCGAAGACCGCCGTGCCGCCCGGCTTGACGGCCTTCCAGGCCAGCCAGAGCAGGTAGCCGGCGCCGGCCAGCTTGATCGCGGTGTAGAGCGCGGGCACCACCGAGAAGACGGCGGCCACCCCGGCCGTCACCGCGACCAGGTAGACCAGCAGGGCGGTCGCGACGCCCAGCAGCGACACCAACCCGGCGCGGCGGCCCTGCGCGATCGAGCGCGAGACCAGGTAGATCATGTTCGGCCCCGGCGACAGCACCATGCCCAGCGCCACAGCGGCGATCCCGAGCACGGCGTGGCCGCTCACGGCGGAAGTCAGCGCGTCCATGTGAGGAGGCTAGGGTGCGCCGCGAGCTCGATGCAATGATGACTTTGCGCTCGGTGCAATGCCGCTGTGCCGCCGTGGCCACGGGGCGAATGGAGGACCGGACACCGATGGACGACTACCGCCTGATCGCGGACGGGATCGCCGCCGACATCACCAGCGGCCGGCTGCGGCCGGGGCAGCGGCTGCCCACCCAGCGCGCTTTCGCCCGCGGCCGGGGCATCGCGGCCTCGACGGCGGGGCGGGTCTACCGCGAGCTGGTCCGGCGCGGGCTGACCGTCGGGGAGGTCGGGCGGGGCACCTTCGTCCGCGCCGGACTCGGCGCCGACGACGGGCGGGTCGCACTCGCCGAACCGGCCGCCGCACCGGTCGACCTCGAACTCAACTACCCGGTCGCGCCCGGGCAGGCCGAACTGCTGGCCGGCGGGCTGGCGCCGCTGCTGCGGGCGGACGCGCTGGGCGAGGCGCTGCGACCGGTCGGCGCCGCCGGGACGGGCGCGGCCCGACGCGCCTTCGCGGAGCTGTTGACCCGCGACGACTGGGAGGTCCCGGCGGAGCGGCTGCTCTTCGCGGGCAACGGGCGGCAGGCCATCGCTGGGGCGCTCGCCGCGCTGGTAGCGCCCGGGCAGCGGCTCGGGGTGGAGGCGCTGACCTATCCGGTGGTCAAGGCGACGGCGGAGCGGTTGGGCATCCGGCTGGTACCACTGGCGATGGACGAGCACGGGCTGCTCCCGGACGCCGTGGCGGCCGCCCACCGGGCGGCGCCGCTGCGGGCGGTGTACGTCCAGCCGCGGCTGCACAACCCGCTCGGCGTGAGCCTGCCGAGCGAGCGGGCGGCCGCACTCGCGGAGGAACTGCGTCGGCTGGACCTGCCGGTGGTCGAGGACGCGATCTGGTCCTTCCTGCGGCCCGAGCCGGCGCCGCTGGCCGCGCTCGCGCCGGAGCGGACCGTGCTGGTCGACAGCCTCTCCAAGC
>NZ_JAFLNG010000322.1 GCF_017427025.1 Streptomyces sp. FH025 | reverse complement strand
GTGCTCAGTTGTCGGTGTGCCCAGCCGTGAGCGCTCTCAGCTCTTGTCGTCGGACGACGGCAGCTGCGCCTGGATCTGGCTCATCACCGTGCTGTCGGCGAGGGTGGTGGTGTCACCGACCTCGCGGCCCTCGGCGATGTCGCGCAGCAGGCGGCGCATGATCTTGCCGGAGCGGGTCTTCGGCAGCTCGCCGACCACCTTGATCTGCTTCGGCTTGGCGATCGGGCCGAGCGTGCGGCCGACGTGCGCCCGCAGCTCGTCGACCAGCTCGGGGCTCTCGGTGACGCCGCCGCGCAGGATCACGAAGGCGACGATGGCCTGGCCGGTGGTGGCGTCGGCGGCACCGACCACGGCGGACTCGGCCACGGACGGGTGGCCGACCAGGGCCGACTCGACCTCGGTGGTGGAGATGTTGTGGCCGGAGACCAGCATGACGTCGTCGACCCGGCCGAGCAGCCAGATGTCGCCGTCCTCGTCCTTCTTGGCGCCGTCACCGGCGAAGTAGCGGCCCTCGAAGCGCGACCAGTAGGTGTCGATGTAGCGCTGGTCGTCGCCCCAGATGGTGCGGAGCATGGACGGCCACGGCTCGGTGAGCACCAGGTAGCCGCCGGAGCCGTTCGGGACCTCGTTGGCCTCGTCGTCCACCACGGTGGCCGAGATGCCCGGCAGGGCGCGCTGGGCCGAGCCCGGCTTGGTCTCGGTGACGCCCGGCAGCGGGCTGATCATGATGGCGCCGGTCTCGGTCTGCCACCAGGTGTCCACGATCGGGCACTTGTTGGCGCCGATGTGCTCGCGGTACCAGATCCAGGCCTCGGGGTTGATCGGCTCGCCGACGCTGCCCAGCACCCGCAGCGAGGACAGGTCGAACTTCGCGGGGATGTCGTCGCCCCACTTCATGAACGTGCGAATCGCGGTCGGCGCGGTGTAGAGGATCGTGACGCCGTACTTCTGGACGATCTCCCAGAACCGGCCCTGGTGCGGGGTGTCCGGGGTGCCCTCGTAGATGACCTGGGTGGCGCCGTTGGAGAGCGGGCCGTAGACGATGTACGAGTGGCCGGTGACCCAGCCGATGTCGGCGGTGCACCAGTAGACGTCGGTCTCCGGCTTGAGGTCGAAGACCGCGTGGTGGGAGTAGCTGACCTGGGTGAGGTAGCCGCCCGAGGTGTGCAGGATACCCTTGGGCTTACCGGTGGTGCCCGAGGTGTACAGGATGAAGAGCGGGTGCTCGGCGTCGTGCGCCTCGGGGGTGTGCTCGGTGGACTGGCGCGCGGTGATCTCGTGCCACCAGACGTCGCGGCCCTCGGTCCAGGCGATCTCCTGCTCGGTGCGGCGGATCACCAGGACGTGCTCGACCCCGTCGACCTTGGTGAGCGCCTCGTCGATGGCCGGCTTGAGGGCCGAGGGCTTGCCACGGCGGTAGCCACCGTCGGCGGTGATGACGAGCTTGGCCTGGGCGTCCTGGATGCGGGAGGCGACGGCGTCGGCGGAGAAGCCGCCGAAGACCACCGAGTGGGTGGCGCCGATCCGGGCGCAGGCGAGGATCGCGACGACCGCCTCGGCGATCATCGGCAGGTAGACCGCGACCCGGTCACCCTTGCGGACGCCGAGCTCCAGCAGCGCGTTGGCGGCCTGCGAGACCTCGTCCTTGAGCTGGGCGTAGGTGATCGAGCGGCTGTCGCCGGGCTCGCCCTCGAAGTGGATGGCGACCCGGTCGCCGAGGCCGTTCTCGACGTGGCGGTCGACGCAGTTGTAGGCCACGTTGAGCTTGCCGTCGGCGAACCACTTGGCGAAGGGCGGGTTGGACCAGTCGAGCGTCTCGGTCGGCTCGACGGCCCAGCTCAGCCGTCGGGCCTGCTCGGCCCAGAAGCCCAGACGGTCCTCGGAGGCCTGAGCGTACGCGGCAGCGGTGACGTTGGCGGCTGCGGCGAGCTCTGCCGGCGGGGCGAAGCGCCGCTCCTCCTTGAGCAGGTTGGCCAGGCTCTCGTTGCTCAACGCGCACTCCTCATCGAGTCATGATCGGGGGCGATCCCGTGCGTGGGGATTGTCCCGTGTGTCCCAGCGCACAGCTCACCAGGCGAACGGGGCAGTTGACAAGAGCCTCTTGCGAATTGGTGTAGACCTTTGACCGAGGAGTGAACGGCCGCCGGGCGACCCACCACGTGAGGTGGAAGGCCGCCCGGCGGTTGGTGGGCCCGTGCCCCGGCCCGCCCGGCGGGGACACGGACCCGGCTCTCAGGCGGCCAGCTGCGGGTCCTCCTCACCGTCGCGGACCGGAACCTGGCCGTCCTTTCTCACCCGTTCGGCCGATGCCTCGACGGGCCGGGCTTCGTCGGGCCGGGCCTCAACGGACCGGGCCTCGACGGGGCTGAACGTCCCGGCGGTGCGGTCCAGGACGTAGGCCTGGGCGGTGGCGAAGTCGAAGTACATCCCCACCAGTCGCAGGGTGCCCTCCTCGACCCGCCGCTCCACCGCCGGGTTCGCCATCAGCTGGTCCAGCTGCTGGACGACGTTGGTGATGCAGAGCTGCTCCGCGAGGTCCACCACCGGCCGGTCGGCGAATTCGGCCGGGGCCCGTCGGAGCCGGTCCAGCGAACCGCGGCCGTTGCGCAGCCAGCGCGTCAGCGGGGTGGGCGGCACGGGGTGCTCGTGCACGCCGTCCAGCAGGGCCTTCATCGCGCCGCAGCCGGAGTGGCCGCAGACTGTGATCGAGCGCACCGCCAGCGCCTCGACCGCGTACTGCACCGCGGCGGCCACCGAATCGTCGGCCGCGCCGGGCTCGAACGGGGCCGGCACCAGGTTGCCGACGTTGCGGACGGTGAAGAGGTCGCCCGGACCGCTGTTGGTGATCATGCTGGTGACCATCCGGGAGTCCGCGCAGGTCAGGAAGAGCTGCGAGGGCGTCTGCCCCTCCCGGGCCAGCCGGGCGAGTTCGGGCCTGACCAGCGGGGCGGTGTGCTGCTGGAACACCCGGACGCCGTCCAGCAGCCGACCGTGCGGGTCCTCTTGCTGCTCGATGCAGTGGTGTCCGACCCAGGGCGTCCAGGCCCGGCAGCGGTGCGGGCCCGGAGAGCTGCCCGCGCGGACGGTGCCGTCGGGGTCGAGCACCTCGTCGTCCGGGCGGCGCGTCACCATCGAGACCCGCCCGCCCGTGGCCTGGTGCCCGGTCCGCCAGTCGTGCAGCGTCTCGTACGCGGCGTGGTCCAGGAAGGAGCCGTCGTGCACCACGGCGACCTCGGCGCCCGCGGGGATGCCGGCCAGCGCGCGGCTCAGCCGGGGGACGGCGGCGAAGGTGAGCGGCCCGTGGGTCTGGACGGTGACCGAGCCATCGGGGCGGGTCTCGACGTCCACGTGGGCGCGGGTCAGCCGGTAGAGCGCGAGCAGTGCGGCGGTGCCGGCGCCGAGCCCGACACCCCACAGCACGCCGAAGGCGACCACGGCGAGCACGGTGGTCAGGTAGACGGGGAACTCGCGGTGCCGGTGCACGTTGCGGATGTGCGCGAAGTTCACCATCTGCAGCCCGACCACCAGCACCAGTGCGGCCAGCGCGGCCAGCGGGATCCGGCGCAGCCCGCCGGTCAGCGCCAGCGCGGCGGCGAGCACCCACACACCGTGCAGCACCGAGGCCCACCTGCTCTGCCCGCCGGCCCGCACGTTGGCGGTGCTGCGTACGGCGCCGCCGGCGATCGGCAGCCCGCCGACCAGACCGCTGACCATGTTGGCGATGCCCTGTCCGCGCAGTTCGCGGTCGAGGTCGCCGGTGCGCCGGCTCATCCGGTCGACCGCGACGGCGGACAGCAGTGACTCCACGCTCGCCACGGCGGTGACGGTGAGGACGGCGGCGATCACCCCGGTGGGCGCACCGTGGGGCAGCGCGGGCGCGATCCCGTACGGCTGCCAGGTGGGCAGTTCGATGTGGGCGAGCCGCAGGTCCATGGCGACGGCGAGCGTGGTGGCGACGGCCACGGCGGCCAGCGGGCCGGGCACCTTGGCCAGGCGGGCGCCGAACTCGCCGGCACGGCCCGGGAGTCGGCCGATCCGGGACCAGCCCAGCAGCACCGCCACGGTCATCGCGCCGACCAGCAGCGCGGGCGGGTGCGCGCCGGCCAACTGCCCCGGCAGGGCGAGGAGGTTGGCGATCACGGAGCTTTGCGGGGAGCCGCCGAGGACGACGTGCAGTTGCGCGATGGCGATGGCGAGCCCGACTCCGGCCAGCATGCCGTGCACGATCGCGGGCGAGACGGCGAGCGCCGTCCGGGCCACCCGGCGTGCGCCGAGCAGGAGTTGGAGCAGTCCGGCGGCGGCGGTGATGGCGCAGGTGGCCTGCCAGCCGTACTGCGTGATCAGCCCCGCAGTGACCACGGTCAGCGCGGCGGAGGGACCGCTGACCTGGAGCGGGGTACCGCCGAACAGCCCGACCAGGATGCCGCCCACGGCCGCGGCGGCCAGTCCGGCGGTGAGCGGGGCGCCGGTGGCGAGCGCGATGCCGAGGGAGAACGGCACGGCGATCAGGAAGACCACCAGGGAGGCGGAGAGGTCCTGGGCCCAGCGGGCCCTGGTGCCGAGGCCCGGCGGCGCGTGGTCATTGGTGTCGGAGGCGATGGGCGCGGTTGAGATGTCAAGGGTCATTGTCTTCCCGTCTGTCCGGGGGAACGAACGCAGTCAGGTCCGGCGATGGGTCCGGGGCGGGGCCCCGGGGCGGATCGGCTGTCGTGGTCGCGACGGTGTGGCGGGATGGTGTGGGCGCGACGGGGGAGTGCGGGTATCACCGGCCGGCGTTGACCATCAGGCCCGCCGGGAGCCCGGGCGAGATGCGGGAGTCTCGCCGGGCGCCGTCGGGACGGATCATCAAGACTCGGTAAACCGAGGGTAATGAGAGCTTTGCATGGCGCGGTCGCGGGAGGGAAGCGGAAAACCCCCTGGTTCACCCCATTGAGTGGTGCTCGAACCGATGGGAATTCGCTGATGACAGGCATGGGACGGAACGGCGGACGGGCCGCGGCCTCCCCGGGTGAAGGGGAGGCCGCGGCCCGTCCGGCCCGTGGCGGAGCGTCAGGCGGTGGCTCCGGCAGGGGCGGTCCGCTCGGCGTCGAGCGCGGACTCGCCCAGCACGAAGCCCTCGTCCACCTGGGTCGCGAGGTCGATGCCGACCTTGGCGTTGGCCCAGCTCTCCGCGTTGCGCCGGTGGAAGAGGGCCGCCTGCTCGGTGTAGCGGCGCGCGTCCCGGAGCTCGTACGAGGCCTCGGCCTCGGCCCGCAGCCCCTCCAGCACCGCCCGGTTGGCCGGCTCCAGGGATTTCAGCGGGGGCTCGGCGCCCTGCTCCAGGCGGCGCACCCAGTCCGACTGCCCGAAGGTGGTGAGCAGGTCGTCGCCGACCTCGCGGCGCAGGAACGCCAGGTCGTCCGGGCCCTGCACCTTGTTGCCGATCACCCGCAGCTGGACGCCGAAGTCGCGGGCGTAGTCCTTGTACTGGCGGTAGACCGAGACGCCCTTGCGGGTCGGCTCGGCCACCAGGAAGGTCAGGTCGAAGCGGGTGAAGAGGCCGGAGGCGAAGGAGTCGGAGCCTGCGGTCATGTCGGTGACCAGGTACTCGTCCGGGCCGTCCAGCAGGTGGTTGAGCAGCAGTTCCACCGCGCCGACCTTGGAGTGGTAGCAGGCCACCCCGAGGTCCTCCTCGGTGAACGCGCCGGTCGCCAGCAGTCGGACCGAGCCCTCGTCCAGCGCGATCGGGCGGGCGCAGGCGGCGTAGACCGGGTTCTCCTCGACGATCCGCAGCAGGCGCGAACCCCGGCCGGGCGGCGTGGTTTTGATCATCTCGTCCGCCGAACGGATCAGCGGGTTGGCGCCGCGCAGGTACTCCTTGATCTCCGGCAGGTGCGCGCCGAGTGAGGGCAGTTCGGCGGCCTGAGCATCCGTCAGCCCTAGGGCGGGGCCGAGGTGCTGGTTGATGTCGGCGTCGACGGCGATGACCGGGCGGCCGATGGCGGCCAGGTGGCGGATGAACAGTGCGGACAGCGTGGTCTTCCCGCTGCCGCCCTTGCCGACGAAGGCGATCTTCATCTGGGGGCTCCGGCTCTCGCTCTGGGCCCTGGGGGCGGGCCGCGTGCTCAGGGGTGAGCGTGCCGCGGCACGCCTAATTGGAAATCGTTATCGTCTCCGATAGTGGCCATGCTAGCCGTGGTTCGGGTCCCGCTGCGGGAGGGAAGTGAGGATTGCCTCTAACGGGTGATGCGGGGTTGCTGTTCCGGGAGGGGAGGCCCGTTCATTACTCTCGGGTAGGTGAGCACTGGAACAGATCCCCTCGCCCCGCTGGCCCAGCTCCCCGGGGTGCCCGACGCGGTGGCCGAGGTGCGCAAGGCCGTCGACCGGCTCTACGGTCACCGGGTGATGCGCCGCCGCGCGGCCGAGGTCACCTCCGAGTCCGCCCTGCGCGGCGCCCGCGCCTCGGCGGCCCTCGCCGGGGCCGACTGGCCACTGGAAGAGGTCCGGCGGCGCAGTGACTTCAGCGCCGACGCCGAGGCCCGGACGGTCGGCGCGGCGCTGCGAATCGCCGCCGAGGCCGGTCAGCTGCTCAGCGTCTGGCGGCACTCGCCGTTGCAGGTGCTGGCCCGGCTGCACCTGCTCGCCGTGGGCGACACCGACCCGGCCGCCGGCCGGCCCCGGCGCACGGGGGAGGCGGCCGAGGAACTGTTTCCGTTGGAGCTCGAGCCGGTGGAGGGCGTCGAGAGCGACGCCGTGGCCGGACCGTCGCCCGCGCTGCCGCCCGCTCCGGACGCGGAGGAGGTCGCGGCCCGGCTGGACCAGCTCTCCCGACTGCTGGTGGCCAGGGCGGAGGGGCAGGGCGTGGGGACGCCCGCCCTGGTGGTCGCCTCGGTGGTGTACGGCGAGCTGCTCGCCCTGCGGCCGTTCGGCAGTCACAACGGGCTGATCGCGCGGGCCGCCCAGCGGATCGTGCTGATCGCCGAGGGGCTCGACCCGAAGTCGATCTGCCCGGCCGAGGTCGGCCTGGCGGAGCTGGGCACCGACGCCCACCGGCGGGCCCTGGCGGGCTACCTCGCGGGCACGCCCGAGGGGATGGCGGCCTGGATCGCGCACTGCGGCCGGGCGCTGCGGCTCGGTGTGCGCGAGAGCACCGCGGTCTGCGAGGCGATGCAGCGCGGGATGGTCTGAGCGGCAAAGCCCGCGAGAACGGAGATGCGGCGGCACCTGATCCTGCCGGGTGCCGCCGCTGGTGCAGATACCGGGTGACCAAGCATGCACCGGAAGTGCCGATCAGACGGGGATCCTGCCCGTTCGTCTGGTGCGGCGGCCCGACAGCGGGTCGGCTGCATGTGGGTGCTCGGTTATCTGTACACGCGGTCCGTGGGGCCTGAACTGCGTTGTCGGTTTGACCTCTTCGGGTCCTGACCGGGTCTCGCGGGCCGTGCTTCATTTGTATCGCGTTTCGGCCGAAAGGGGAACCCGAAAAGGGAAGTCCGTACCGATTTGCCCGTTTTGCTGAGGGCGTCGGCCCTCGGGCCTCAGACGGTGGAACGGCGCCTGCGGGCCAGGTACCAGATGGCCCCGGCGGTCACGGCCGCCGTCCCCACCGCCACCGCGGTCAGCACCGAGCCGTTCGGCGCGGAGAACTCGGGCAGTCGCCGTCGAAGTTGCACCGGCCGGTCGAAGACCAGCACCGGCCACTCCCGGGCCTGCGCCTCCTTGCGCAGCGCGCGGTCGGGGTTCACCGCCGACGGGTGGCCGACCGCCTCCAGCAGCGGCAGGTCGGTCGAGGAGTCGCTGTAGGCGTAGGACTCGGCCAGGTCGTAGCCCTCCGACTCGGCCAACTCCCGGATGGCGGCGGCCTTGTTCTCGGCGTAGGCGTAGTACTCGATCTCGCCGGTGTAGCAGCCGTCCTCGACCTTCAGCCGGGTGGCGATCACGTGGTCCGCACCGAGCAGCGCGCCGATCGGCTCGACCACCTCGGAGCCGGAGCTGCTGACGATCACCACGTCCCGGCCCGCCGCGTGGTGCTGCTCGATCAGCGAGGCGGCCTCGTCGTAGATGATCGGATCGATCAGGTTGTGCAGGGTCTCGGCGACGATCTCGCGGACCTGCTGGACGTTCCAGCCCCGGGTGAGCGCGGAGAGGTACTCGCGCATCTTCTCCATCTGGTCGTGATCCGCGCCGCCGACCAGGAAGACGAACTGGGCGTAAGCGCTGCGCAGCACGGCCCGACGGTTGATCAGACCGCCCTGGTAGAACGGGCGGCTGAAGGCCAGCGCGCTCGACTTGGCGATGATGGTCTTGTCGAGGTCGAAGAAGGCGGCCGTGCGCAGTCCGCTCGGCCGGGGGCGGGCGGGTGTGCTCGGCTCCGCGGGCCCGGTGGTGTCGCCCTGGGACTCGTCGGCGTGGTCGTCGGCGTTCTCGGTGGTGTCCACGGGAACCGAGGATAGAGGGCGCCACAAAACACCCCGCCATTCGGCGTACTCGCGGGCGTGCGGGTTTGTGTTTCTGGCCGCTCGGGTACACCATG
>NZ_JAFLNG010000321.1 GCF_017427025.1 Streptomyces sp. FH025 | reverse complement strand
GCACTGATCGTCCCCGACGCCGTCCCGGCGGGCCCCGGCACCCTGCGGCTGGACTTCCGGGAGCTCAACGCCCGCGCCAACCGCCTCGCCCGGCTGCTGCTGGCCCGCGGGGCCGGCCCCGGGGACCTCGTGGCGCTCGCCCTGCCGCGCTCCCCCGAGATGGTGATCGCCCTCCTCGCGGTGCTCAAGACCGGCGCCGCCTACCTGCCGGTGGACCCGCAGTACCCGGCCGACCGGATCGCCCACATGCTCGACGACGCGGCGCCCGTCCAGGTGCTGACCGACGGGCACTGCGCCGACCGGCTGCCGGACCTGCCCGAGGGCGTCGTCCCGCTGCTCCTGGACGACCCCGCGACGGAGGCGGAGCTGGCCGCCGCCCCGTCCACCGACCCGGTCGACGCCGACCGCACCCGGCCGCTCACCCCGGCGGACACCGCGTACGTCATCTACACCTCCGGCTCGACCGGTCGCCCCAAGGGCGTCGTGGTGCCCCACTCCGGGGCGGTCAACCTCGTCGCCAACCTCCTGACGCTCCAGCCCGCCCGGGTGCTCCAGTTCGCCTCCTTCAGCTTCGACGCCAGCGTGTGGGAGCTGTGCGCCTCGCTCTTCTCCGGCGCCACCTTGGTGCTCGCCACCGACGACAGCCGCCTCGCCGGGGAGCAGCTCGCCGGGTTGATGGCCGAACACCGGGTGAACCACGCCGTCCTGCCGCCCACCGTCGCAGCCGGTCTGCCCGAGGACGTCCCGCTGCCCGAGGGCCTGGTGCTGGCCGTCGGCGGCGAGGCCTGCCCGCCCGCGCTGGTGGACCGCTTCGCCGGGGAGGTCGAGTTCCGCAACGCCTACGGCCCGACCGAGACCTCGGTCTGCGCCAGCTGGAGCGACCCGCTGAGCCCCGGCGACGGCCGCCCGTCGATCGGCCGCCCGCTGGCGGGCCACCGGGCGTATGTGCTGGACGCGGCGCTCGCCCCGGTGCCGCCCGGGGTCACCGGCGAGCTCTACATCGCCGGGGCCGGTCTCGCCCACGGCTACCTGAGCCGCCCGGCGACCACCGCCGAACGCTTCACCGCCGACCCGTACGGCCCGCCCGGCAGCCGGATGTACCGCACCGGGGACCTGGTGCGCTGGCGCGCCGACGGGACCCTGGACTACGTCGGCCGGGTCGACCACCAGGTCAAGCTGCGCGGCTTCCGGATCGAGCTGGGCGAGATCGAGGCGGCGCTGACCCGCCACCCGGTGGTGGTCCAGGCCGCGGTGCGGGTCCGTCCGACGCCGACCGGCGTCCCTCAGCTGGTCGGGTACGTGGTGCCGCTGCCCGGGGTGGCCGCCGTCGATGTGCCGGTGCTGCGCGCCTTCCTCGCCGAGTCGCTGCCCGCGCACATGGTGCCGGCCACCCTGGTGACGCTGCCCGCGCTGCCACTGACCGCCAACGGCAAGGTGGACACCCGCGCCCTGCCCGATCCGGGCGCGGCGCCCGCCGCCGCGCAGGGCCCGGAGCGGCCGCCGCGCACGCCCGCCGAGGAGGTGATCGCGGCGGTCTTCGGGGAGATCCTCGGGCTCGAACAGGTCGGCGTGGACGGGGACTTCTTCGCGCTCGGCGGTGACAGCCTGCGCTCGGTGCAGATCGTCAGCCGGGCCGCCAAGGCCGGACTGACCCTCTCGCTGGCCGACGTCTTCACCCACAAGACGGTGGCGGCCCTGGCCGCGGCCGCCCGGCCCGCGGCGGTGGCGCCCGCAGTGGTGGCGCCCGCGGCGGTGCTTCCCGTGACGGTGCCGGCCGCCGGGACGGCCGAGCTTCCCCCGGCGATGCTGGAACCGGTGCTGCCGATCCGTCCCGGCGGCGGCGCGGAGCCGCTGTTCTGCGTGCACGGCGGGGTCGGCTTCGGCCTGCCGTACGCCGAGCTGGCCCCGCACCTGGACCCGGAGAGGCCGCTCTACGCCCTCCAGTCCGAGGGCATCGCGGCGCCCGCCGGGCAGTGGCAGAAGCCGCTCGGAGTGGGGGAGTTGGCGCAGACGTACCTGGAGCGGATCCGACGGGTGCAGCCGCAGGGCCCGTACCACCTGCTGGGCTGGTCCTTCGGCGGGCTGGTCGCGCACGAGATCGCCGTCCGGCTCCGGGCGGCGGGCGAGCGGGTGGCCTTCCTGGCGGCGTTGGACGTCTACCCGGTGCGCCCGGGGGACCCGAACCCCACCGACGAGGAGATCCGCACCGCGTTCCTCAGCCACCACGCCGCCGGGGGCGGCATCGACGAGGGCGAGCTGGCCCGGCTGATGACCGTGATGCGCCACCACACCGACATCGCAAGGGAGTTCACCCCAGGGCTCTTCGACGGTCCGATGCTGCTGTTCGTCGCGGACGACGAGCCGCAGGGCGCGCCCGGAGCCGAACTCGCCGACCGCTGGCGGGAGCACCTGGACGGTCCGCTCACGGTGCACCAGGTGCCGTGCGGGCACGAGGAGATGCTCGGCAAAACGGCGGCCGGGCGGATCGGTGGGATCACCGATGCCGCCCTGCGCCGCCGTCAGCCGTAGCCGTAGCCGTAGCCGCAGCCGTAGCCGTTCAGTCCGTTCGTGACCTCGGGGCGAGCTGCCCTCGCCCCGGGGTCAGAGGGACGGATCCTGCATCAGGATCGCCTGGTACAGGTGGTGGAGCCGGCGGCTCGGCTTGAGCCCCAGCTCCTCGTCCAGCCACTTGCGGGTGCGGTGGAAGATGTCCACCGCCTCCGACTGGCGGCCGCAGCGGTACAGCGCGATCATCAACTGCTCGCTGAACCGCTCCCGTTCGGGGTACTGGGCGAGCAGCTGTTTCAGCTCCGCGACCACCGCCCCCGCCTCGCCGGACTGCAACTGAGCCGAGATCAGGTCCTCGCGGGCCGTCTTGCGCTGCTCGTCCAGCCGCAGTGCGACCGCTCGGCACCACGGTCCGTCGCTGGTGTCGAGCAGGGCCGGTCCGCGCCACATGGCCAGCGCTCCGCGGAGCGTGTCCATGGCCTCGTACGGCCGGTGCTCGACGAGCCCCGCGCCCTTCTCCGCCGTCCGCAGGAAGCGGTACGCGTCGACCGCCTCCTCCGGAATGTCCAGCATGTACCCGTTGTCGACCGTGCGGATGAGATCCTGATCAGGTCTTTCCAGGCCGAGTTCGGCCAAGGATTTCCGCATTCGCTTGACGTTGGCCTGGAGGGCGTTGCGCGCGTTCTTCAACGGCGCCTCCCCCCACAGCTCGTCGATCAGTTCGTCGAAGGCGACCACCTGACCGGCGTTCAATGCCAACATGGTGAGCATCACGCGGTTCTTCTTCGCCCGTAGACCAACGGTGCGCTGACCGTCGCCGATCAACAGTGGGCCTAATATGGAGATGTACACCAATTTCCCCGTCCCTATCGGTGAACTCCAGCCACAAGCTTTTCCGTTGTTTCGTCAGGGCGCCACCACCAGCGGTGGTCGACTTGTTTAGAAGTGCCTGAAAAATGGGAAAAGCCCGGGTATCATTCGCGCCGGTCAAGTATCGGACACGCGCGGCTCGTCCGGCCATGTACCTTCGTACATGAGTTGGTGGACCTGGGCCACCAGGCCGGCCTGGAGGCGCGATTCCACCCCGAGTTTCGCCAGAATGCTGGCGACATGGGCCTTGACGGTGCGTTCTGTGACGTGTAGTCGGTCGGCGATGCCACGATTGGAGTGGCCGGCTCCGATCAGGTCGAAGACCTGTCGCTCCCGGCTGGAGAGTGTGCCGACTCTGGAGAGTTCCTGGCGCCAGCGCGCCGAGGCGAGGCCGCCGTCATTGTGCATGCCCCACCACCACACCAGCCCCCCGCTTCCGTGGTGCGCCCCGTCGCAGATGCGTCCCTCCCTCTGGGAGGCTGATCGCGCAACGACGAACGCGTTTGCGATTCTACAACTCCCGTAACAAACCACCCCAGGCCAGGCGCCGTCAAACCCCTTGCCGCAACTGATCGTTGACTGGGTACACGCACGAAGCGGCCGGGGAGGGCCGAAGCCCGTCCCCGGCCGTTCTGCCGGTTCGCCGTGGTGTTACGGAAGTGTCGTACGGGCCGCTGCCGAGGCCGCCGCCGCCGCTACGATCGCCGGCATCCGCGGGGTGCGGGCGACGGGTTGGCGGGCGAGCCGGGAGGGCCACCAGGTCTTCCAGCCGAGCAGGGTGATCATGGCGGGCAGGACCACGATCCGGATCAGCGTCGCGTCCAGCAGCACCGCGCAGGCCATGCCCACGCCCATCTGCTTCATCTCGATGTAGTTGAGCGAGGCCAGCAGCGCGAACACGCAGACCATCACCACCGCCGCGCTGGTCACCACCCCGGCGGTGCGGGTGATGCCCTGCTCGACCGCCTCGCGGAGCGACAGCCCGCCGCGGGCCGCCTCCCGGATCCGGCTGACCACGAAGACGTGGTAGTCCATCGAGAGCCCGAGCAGGATCACGAAGAGCATCAGCGGCAGCCAGGCCACCACCCGCCCGGTGGACTCGAAGTGCAACAGGCCCTCCGCCCAGGTGCGTTGGAAGATCAGCGCCAGCACCCCGAAGGACGCCACCGCGGAGAGCAGGTTGAGCACCACGGTGATCAGCGCCAGCACCACCGAGCGGAAGGCCAGGGCCATCACCAGGAAGGTCAGCGCCAGGGCCACCCCGAGCACCCAGGGCATCTTGTCCATCACGTTCGCCCGGTAGTCCACGTCGTAGGCCACGTCACTGCCGCCGACCGCGAACTGGGCGCCCTCGACCGCGCCGAGGATCCGCGGGGCGAGGTCCTCGCGCAGCCGGTCCAGCGAGGCTCGGGCCTGCGGCGAGCCGCTGTCGAACTGGGTGCCGATCGCCACCGTGGCCACCGTGCCGTCCGCGGAGGTCCGCACCACCGGGGCCGGGTGGTGGACGAACAGGTCGTCCTCCATGGCGCGCCGGACCAGCTCGTCCACCGCCGTGTCCAGCTCCGCCGACCGGCCGGCCGGGACCTTCACGGCCACCGTGTGGGTGTCGGACTGGCTCGGGAAGGAGTGGGTCAGCCGCTCGTAAGACTGCATCGCCGGGATGGACCGGGGCAGGTCGTCGATCCCGGTCGCCTTGAGCTTCAGCCCGAGCGCGGGCAGCGCGAGCACCAGCAGCGCGCCGACCGAGGCCACCAGCGAGATCACCGGGTGGCGCAGCGAGGGCTTGAGCATCGTCGACCAGAGCCGGGGCTTGACCCCGCCCCGCTGGGTGAACCGCCACACCAGCGGTACCCGTGGGGCGTCCAGGTAGCGGCCGAACCGGGACAGCATGGCCGGCAGCACCGTCAGCGAGGAGATGATGGCGATCGCGACCACGATCACCGCGCCGGTGGCCATCGACTCGAAGGCGATGTGCCCGGCCAGGTAGAGCGCGCCCATCGAGACCAGGACGACCACGCCGGAGACCAGCACCGAGTGCCCGGAGGTGGCGGCCGCGATCTCGATCGCGTCGATGTGGTCGGCGCCCAGCGCTCGCTCCTCGCGATGGCGCTTGAGGTAGAAGAGCGAGTAGTCGACGCCGATCGCCATGCCCATCAGGACCATGAACTGGGTGACCGGTCCGGGGTCGGGGACCCACTGCGAGGCCACGCCCCACAAGCCGAGCCCGGCCAGCACCGAGGAGAGGCCGAGCACCACCGGGACGCTCGCGGCGACGATCGCGCCGAAGACGAAGACCATCACCAGCAGGGTCACCGGCAGGCTCAGCACGGTGGCCTTGCCCAGGTCCCTGCTCAGCATCTCGTTGAGCCCGGCCTTGATCGAGCCGGCGCCGACCAGCTCCATCCGCAGGTCGGTGTGCGTCCGCCGGGACCGGTCGACGGAGTCCAGCAGCGGCTGCACCCGGTCGGCGGCGGTCTCCGGGTCCCCCTCCAGGGTGACCGGGACGAGCAGGGCGGAACCGTCCGGAGCGGGCTGCGGCCGGCCGATCGAGGCGATGCCGCCCAGGGTGCTCAGGTCCCGGACGGCGTCCTCGGCGGCGGAGCGCGCGCGGACCGGGTCGAGGGCGCCGCCGCCCCAGGCGGTGACGAGGAGGTTCTCCACGGCGCGGTCCTGGAGGCCGCCGCTGCGGGCGATCGCGGCGGCCCGGCCCGACTGGCCGATGGAGAGGTCGGAGTTGGTGGCCTGCCGGGTGCCGGTGACGCCGCCGACCACCAGGGCGCCGACCACGAACACCACCCAGAGCGCGATCGCCCACCAGGGGTGGACCGCGCTCCACCGAGCCGCCCTGGTGATCACGTTCCTGCCTTCCACGATCACGTTCCCCTCCTCCTCAGCAGAATTCGCCCGGACCGGCGCGGGCCGAATGGACGGTTCGGCCGTGCGCTACGGCGTGCGTTCGTACCGGAGAATCTAGTGACGATCCGGCACGTGATCACGGGTACAACTTCGCCGTTTCGAGGGGGAGTTTCTTCTACTTGACACCCGGTTTGCGCGGGGCGGGGTCGGAATCCCCAGGCGCTATTGGATACCACACTCCTCCGGAGACGCAGAAGGGTCCGTCGCCGAGTAGCGCGACGGACCCCGCGTATTCCTCCGGGAGCGGCAGGTCGGCCACTCTCCACGGCCCTGTGAACGGCCCGGACACCGGCGCGTGCACGGTGGCCTGACCGGACGTGTGGGCCACCGGGAGCGCCAGCCCCTCGGTGAGCCTGCCGCCCGCGGCCTTCACGCACGCCTCCTTCCTGGCCCACAGCCGGGCGAACGCGGGCCGGCCGCCCCGGGCTACCAACTCCTCCTCCTGGCAGGGGAAGAACCGTCGGGACAGCCGGTGGACGTCCCGGCCGGAGCGGACCAGTTCGAGGTCCACGCCGACCGGCCGCGGGGCGAGCGCCAGCAGCGCCAGCTCGCCCGAGTGGGACAGGCTGAAGTGCAGGCCGGGAGCGTCCGCGACCGCCGGTTTGCCCCAGCGGCCGCGGACGAAGCGCAGTCCGTCCGGCGGGCGGCCCAGCCGCTCGCCGAGCAGGATCCGGGTGGCGGCGTGCGAGATCACGAAACGGCGCCGCACCCCGGGCAGCCGGCCACTGCGGGCGCGGGACAGTTCGTCCGCGTCGAGCAGTTTCTCCAGCTCTGCCAGAAACGGATCTTCGTCCGTACCCGGTTGAATCGGACCGGACAACGGAATCCGCCAGATCCGGACCGATTGTCCGGGGCCGTCCGGAATTCCCGCGCCGATCGGATTCCCGGTCGCGGCCGGATCTTCCGTGCCGATCGGATCCCCCGTGCCGTTCGGAACTCCGGTCCCGTTCAGAGCCGGCCCACCTTTCCGGTGTGCAGCCCCTGGAAGAGGTTGAGCTTCTGGATGTTCCGGGTCCCCTCCATGAACTCCACGCCCCGGGCGTCCCGGGCGAGCTTGTCCAGCAACGGGTGGTCCAGCCGGGCGCCGGGGCCGAAGAAGCCGGGCGCGCGCAGTGTGACCTCCTCGGCCACCTCGCAGGCGCGTGCCTTCGCCGCCGAGGCCAGGTACCCGTCGGACGGCTTGTGGTCCACCGCGAGCGCCGCCCGGTAGGTCAACCGCCGTGCCCCGTCGATCCGTCGGCCCAGCTCCTCGTACAGGTCCCGCTCGGCGCCGCGCAGTTCCTTGCGGTTGTCGCCGATGTAGTCGTGGGCGGCCCGGGCGACGCCGAGCGCGATCGCCGCGACGCTCGGGCGCAGCCGGTTGAAGACCGAGACGATGCCCCACATCCCGCGGCGGGTCGGCGACAGGTGGGCGCCGAGCACCCGCTCGGCCGGAACGTGCACCCGGTCGAAGGTGATGCGGCACAGCTGCACCCCGCGCAGGCCCAGGGTGGGCAGCGGCTCGGCCCGGTAGCCCGGGTCGGCGGTGTCCACCAGGACGGCCAGCACGCCGAGCCGCTCGGTGCCCGCGACCCGGGCGAAGACCGCGCCCACGTCGGCCCGGGCGGCGTTGCCGACGTAGCGCTTCTCGCCGTCCAGCAGGTAGGAGCCGTCGCCGACCGGGGTGAGCGTGGTGGTCATCTCGCCGATGGCGGAGCCGCGGTCGGGCTCGGTGAGGGCGAAGCACGTCCAGCGCGGGCGTTCGGCGAGGCGGCCGTACACCCAGTCCTTCTGCGCCTGGCTGCCGAGCACGCCCAGCAGCACCCCGGTCATCGAGGCGCCGGGGGAGCCGAGCATCATCCCGGCGTCGCCGCGCGCCAGTTCCTCGCTCACCAGGACCCGCTCCAGGGTGGCCAGGCCGTGCGCGGGGCCGCTGCCGGCCTCGGGGCCGGTGCGGTCCCACTCCGGGGGTGTCAGGTGGCCGGCCAGGAAGCGGACCGCGGGCAGGTCCAGGTAGCGGTGGACGGCGTCCGGGTCGCGGTCCAGTTCGAGGGCGCCCGCCCGCAGGTCGTCGGCCCACTGCCGGACGTAGCGGTGGGTGGTCCGGAGCGGGCCAGGCAGGGTTCTCACACGGTCCCCTCGGGGGTGTCGCGGTCGTTCTCGGAGTGCGGGGCCGGGCCGGGCCAGCCGCAGTAGACGTCGGCGAGCAGCTCGGAGGCGTACGCCGCCTGGCCGGGGCCCTCGGCGGTGAACCCGTACGCGCCGAGC
>NZ_JAFLNG010000320.1 GCF_017427025.1 Streptomyces sp. FH025 | reverse complement strand
CGCCGATCAATCCGGCGGCGCGGCGGAGCAGCGGGCGCAGGGCCAAGGCGGATCCCCGGGGGTCGGCCGGCCGGTCGGCGCTGCGACGGGCCGGGTGGGTGATCCGGGCATCCTTCCGGTGGTGGCATGCCAGCGTCAAGGGTGGTCGTGGTCCCGGTCCGGGGCGTGGTGGCCGCAGCCTGGGCCGTCGTGGTCCCGGCCCGCCGCCGCCGTTCGTCAGACCTCCTCCAGCTCGGCGGCCTCCTGCCGGATCAGGTCGCGCAGGGTCGCCAGCGGGGGCCGCCGGTCGTCCGTGCGCCACTGCATCTCCAGCGGCAGGGTGGCCCGGCCCTCCAGCCGTACGGTGGCCACGTCCTCGGTGAGGTGGCCGGTCATCGAGCCGGGCACCAGGGAGAAGGCGCGGTTGCGGGCGAGCAGGTAGAGCCGGGAGCCGACGATCCGCGGCGGGCTGACCAGCACCGGCGGGTCGACGCCGTGCTCCGCGCACAGGCCGAGCACGTGGTCGTAGTAGCGCGGGTGCTGCTCGCGCGGCCACAGCAGCAGCGGCAGGTCGCGCAGTTCGGCCAGGCCCAGCCCGGTCCGTCCGGCCAGCGGGTGGTCCCGGCCGAGGGCGACCCGCACCGGCTCGTCGGCGATCCGCTCCAGCCGGTAGCCGGGCACCTCCTCCAGGAAGCGGCCGAGGCCGATGTCGGCGAGCTCGGTGGCCAGGGTGGTGGACACCTGCCCGGTGTCCACGGCGAGTTCGGCGGTGTGGAGCGCGGGCAGCTCCTGCTCGGCCCGGCTGACCACGGCCGGCAGCAACCGGTTCGCCACGCTCGGGGAGGCGACGATCCGGGCGGTCCGCAGCCGTCGCTCCTCGTGCAGCCGGACCCTGGCCAGCAGTTCCTCGGCCTGGCCGAGCAGCCGCGCGCTCTCGACGGCCATCACCTCGCCCGCCTCGGTCAGGGTCACCGAACGGCGGCTGCGGTCGAACAGCTCGACACCGACGGTCCGCTCCAGCCGGGCGACCTCCTGGCTGACCGTCGGCTGCGAGATGTGCAGCCGCTCGGCGGCCCGGCCGAAGTGCAGCGTCTCGGCGACGGTCAGGAAGACCTCCAGCTGACGCAAGGTGAAACCCATGGCGGTCAGCCTAGTGCGTACCAGCACGAACGAATCCGAACCCATGTGAACCCATGTGAACCGATATGGGCTGACGTGAACCGATGCGGATCAATAGGCGTGACTGAGAGGTGTGACCGATAGGCGTGCGCCTATCGGAAGCCCCAGTACTCATTCTGGATTCCGATGCGAACCGTTCATACGCTTTCCAGCACGTTGCCCCATCGCAGTGGCATCTCACAGGAAGCTCCCACCATGACCGGACTGCCCAGCAGCACCCCCGCCATCCAGGTCTCCGAGGAGGTCGCGCAGGCCGTCGCCGACGGCCGTCCCGTGGTCGCCCTGGAGTCGACGATCTTCACCCACGGCCTGCCCCGGCCCCGCAACCTGGCCGTCGCGCTGGAGGCCGAGGAGCAGCTGCGAAAGGCCGGCGTCGTCCCGGCCACCATCGGCGTGCACGCGGGAGTCCCCACGGTCGGACTGAGCACCGAGCAGATCACCGAACTGGCCGCGACCGACGGCCTGGACAAGGTCAGCCTGCGCGACCTGCCCGTGGTCGCCGCGCTCGGCCGCCACGGCGGCACCACCGTCGCCGCCACCGCCTTCCTCGCCCACCGCGTCGGCGTCCGGGTCTTCTCCACCGGCGGCCTCGGCGGCGTCCACTTCGGCGCCTCGGAGAGCTTCGACGAGTCCGCCGACATGACCACCCTGGCCGCCACCCCGGTCACCGTGATCAGCGCCGGTGTGAAGTCCATCCTCGACATCCGCGCCACCCTGGAGCGCTTCGAGACCCTCAACATCCCGGTCATCGGCTACCGCACCCGCAAGTACCCCGGCTTCTACGTCACCGACTCCGGCCACGAGATCAACTTCAGCGTCCGGTCGCCCGAGGAGGCCGCCAGGGTCATCGACGCCCGCGACCGGCTCGGCCTCCCGCAGGCCGTCCTGATCGCCAACCCGGTCGACCCGGCCAAGCAGCTGCCGCCGGAGGAACTCGACGGCATCCTCGCCCGCGCCTGGGCCGAGGCCGAGCGCCAGGGCATCACCGGCAACGCCTCCACGCCCTTCCTGCTCGACCACATCCAGCGCGACACCGGCGGCCGCAGCCTGGAGGTCAACGTCGAGGTCTACCGGGGCAACGTCCGCCTCGGCGGCGAGATCGCCACCGCCCTGGCCGCCGCCCCGACCGGAGCCTGACCCGTGCTCGGGGTGCTCGGCGACCTCGTCGAGGACATCGTGGTCTGGGCCGACGGCCCGCTGCGCCACGGCACCGACTCCGACGCCCGGGTCTTCCGGCGGCGCGGCGGCAGCGCGGCCAACGTCGCCTGCTTCGCCGCCGGGCACCACCCGGCCCGCTTCCTCGGCTGCGTCGGCGAGGACGCGGTCGGGGACGGCGTCGTCGCCGAACTCGGCGGCCACGGCGTGGACGTGCGGGTGCAGCGGCGCGGCCGGACGGGCAGCATCGTGGTGCTGATCGACCAGGACGGCGAGCGGACCATGCTGCCCGACCGCGGCGCCGCCAAGCTGCTGGAACGCGTCCCCGACGAGTGGCTGGCCGGCCTGACCCACCTGCACGTGCCCGCCTACTCCTTCGACGGCGACCCCGTCGGCCGGACGGCGGTGGACGCGCTCGCCCGGGTCCGGCGGGCGGGCGGCACCACCTCGGTGGACGCCTCCTCGACCGGCATGCTGGAGCAGTTCGGACGGGAGCGGTTCCTGGCCCTGCTGGCCGAGTTGGCGCCGACCTTCGTGTTCGCCAACCGCTCCGAGTCCGCCTACCTCGGGCTGCTGGTGGACGGCCTGCCGGGGCCGGAGCGCGCCCGGCTGGCGGCCACCACGGTGATCACCAAGTCGGGCGCCGAGGCGACCACCGTCGACGTGCCCGGCGAGCGGGCGCTCACGGTGCCGGTGCCGCCGGTCGCCGAGGTGCGCGACCTCACCGGGGCCGGGGACGCCTTCGCGGCGGGCTTCCTGGCCGGGTTCCTGGACACCGGGGACCTGCACCTGGCCGCCGGGCTCGGACACCGGTGCGCGGCCCGGGTGTTGGCCTCGCCGGGGGCCTCGTTCGGCGGGTGCTGAGCGGGCGGGCGGCCCCTGGTGCGGTGGGGCCGCCCGGCGGGCGCTACCGGCGCAGTGCGTCCTTGCGGAGGAAGTGCTTCAGCCGCTGCCACGTCCAGGTGTTGACCACGTCCTCGGCGGTGAGCCAGCCGCGCTGCGCCGTCCCCACGCCGAAGCGCGGGTGGGCGAGTTGGCCGATGGAGTGCGCGTCGCTGTCGATCGCGAAGCGCACGCCGTGGCGCCTGGCCCGCAGGACGTCCTCGTCGCGCAGGTCGAGCCGCTGCGGCGAGCCGTTGATCTCGATCGCGGTGCCGGTGCGCGCGGCGGCGGCGAACACCGCGTCGAGGTCGACGTCGATCGGTCCGCGCCGGCCGATCCGGCGAG
Organism: Streptomyces sp. FH025; assembly: GCF_017427025.1. Lineage (GTDB taxonomy): Bacteria > Actinomycetota > Actinomycetes > Streptomycetales > Streptomycetaceae > Kitasatospora. The sequence continues at coordinate 5,023 of NZ_JAFLNG010000320.1, read as the reverse complement.
TGGTGAGGTGGCCGATGACGTGCACGTACGGGTTCTCGCAGGCGCGGATCAGCCGACGGGTCTGGGCGGCGCGGTCGCGGGTGAAGTGCGAGTGCACCGAGGCCACGCAGACGTCGAAGCAGGCCAGGAACTCGGGCGGCCAGTCCACGTCGCCGTCCGGGCCGATGTTCAGCTCGGTGCCGTGCAGCAGTCGCAACTTCTTGTGCCGGTCGGCGAGTCGGCGAAGCTGCTCGCGCTGGGCGAGCATCTTCTCGTCGGTCATCCGCTGCATCACCAGGTCCGGCGCGTGGTCGGTGACGGCGTAGTAGGAGTAGCCGCGCGCCGCCGCCGTGTCGACCATCTCCTCCAGCGTGGCCAGGCCGTCGGTGAGGTCGGTGTGCGTGTGCAGGTCGCCGCGCAGGTCCGACTCCTGGACGAGGTCCGGGAGTTCACCGTTCAGGGCGGCCTCGATCTCGCCCCGGTCCTCGCGCAGCGGGGGCGGGATCCAGGGCAGCCCGAGCGCCGCGTACACCTCGTCCTCGGTCTCCGACACCACCTTCGCGCCGCCGTCGGCCTCGAACAGCCCGTACTCCGACAGCTTCAGCCCGGCCCGGACGGCCATCGTGCGCAGTCTGATGTTGTGCGCCTTCGACCCGGTGAAGTAGACCAGCGCCGCGCCCCAGTCCTCCTCCGGGACGACCCGCAGGTCCACCTGGACGCCCTGGGTGGTGCGGACCGAGGTCTTGGTCGGGCCGCTCGCTATCACCTCGGCCACGTACGGGAGTTCGGCGAGCGCGGCCATCAGCGGGGCGGAGTCGGCGGCGGTCGCCAGCACGTCGACGTCGCCCACCGTCTCGCGCATCCGGCGCAGCGAACCGGCGTACGCGCAGCGGGTGCAGCCGGGGACGGCGGAGAGCGCGGCGACCAGCTGGTCGGCCAGTTCGGTGGCGGTGTCGAGGAGGGCGCGTCCGCCGGACTGCCGCATCAGCTCGATGCCGTGCAGGATCTTCTCGCCGCTGCGCTCGCCGAACCCGGGCAGGTCGGACAGCCGGTCGGCGCGGACCGCCTCGGCGAGTTCGTCGACGGAGGTGATGCCGAGGTCCCGGTAGAGGGCGAGGGCACGCTTCGGACCGACGCTGGGGACGGCCATCATCTCCCGGACGCCGGACGGGATCCGGGCGCGCAGGGTCTCCAGGGCGGTGATCCGGCCGGTGGCGAGGTACTCGGCGATCTTCTCGGCGGTGGACTTGCCGACGCCGGGGATCTGCTGCAGGCCCTTGACGTCCAGGCCGGCCAGGTCCTCGGGGTGGCCGCCGACCGCCCGGGCGGCCTTCTCGTAGGCGCGGGCCCGGAAGGCGTCCCCGCCGGCGATGTTGATCAGGTTGGCGTACTCCTGGAGCAGTTCCCTGACCTGGTCGTTGAGCCGGGGCATGGGGCAAGTCTAGGTTCGGCGGCGGTTGCCCGCCGGGTGGTCGCCGGGTGGCCGTCCGATTGCCGGTCCGGTGTGTGACCACTCGGGTGTGCGACTACTCGTGCGCGACATCGAGCAGCAGCACCACCGTCAGGCCGCCGCCGGGGGTGGGTTCGACCGCGAGCCGTCCGCCCGCCGCCAGCACCAGGTGGTGCAGCGCCGGGCCGACCGGTCCGTGGGCGCGCGGGCCGGCCGGCGGCCGCCGGCGGGCCTCGGGGGGTTCGTAGGTGCCGTGGTCGGAGACGCGGATCTCCACCCGGGCCCGCCCGGGCGAGGATCCGCCCCGGCCGGCCGCGCGGTCCGACCCCGGATCCGGGCCGGTGCCCGCGACCTCGGCCCGGACCAGCACCCGGTCGCCGAGCGGGTTTCGCCGTATCGCGTGGTCGACCAGGCCCGCTATCGCGGCCTCCATCCGTCGGGAGTCCCCGGCCACCACCGGCAGCCCGGGCGCCATCCGGACGGTGACCGCCGCCGCCCGGCCGCCGCCCCGCACCACCCGGCGCACCACCTCGGCCACCTGGACGTGCCGGGCCTGCGGCTCGCATCCGGCGTGCCGGCCGGTCCACCGCAGCCGGTCCAGCTTGGACCGGGAGAGCGGCCTGGGCCCGGCCACCGCCAACGGCGGGAACGGGCCGAGGCCGTCCTGTTCGACCGAACTGCCGCGCGGGCGGCGCACCCCACCCTCGTGCTCGACGCCGCCCGTGCCGCCCACGTCGCGGAGTGCCCCGAGTGCCCCGAGCACCCGGGCCCGTGAAGCGACGTAGTCCCAGAACCTCCCGCGTGACATCGCTCTGCCCCTCGTGCCCCACCGGTGGCCGTCACCGGTTCTGCGGCCGACCGGGGCGGGCCGTCTCGCGGGCCCTCATCCCAGATTGCCCCTCCGCCGTTCGGGTGACAATCCGGCTCCTGGCCGCGAACCGGGCGCCGTCCCCCCGCTGGGCGGCGGACCGCCGCACCCGCCGACCGGTGGGGCGGCGGCCGTCGTCACGGCCGTGAGCTGCGACGACGCGGTGCGCGGATAACCGCAAAGAAGTCTCTGCACAAAAACCTTTGCAAAGGGTCCTTTGTGGTTCTACGCTCCTGAGCCATGACCGAAGAGAGCGGCTGGAAGCACAGCGACGATCCGCACATCGTCCTCACTGCCAAGGGCATGCGGGCGATGGCCCACCCCGTGCGCGTGCGACTGGTCGGGCTGCTGCGCAAGCACGGCCCGTCCACCGCGACGAGGCTGGCCGAACAGCTGGGGCTCAACTCCGGAGCCACCAGCTACCACCTGCGCCAGCTCGCCGCCGCGGGCTTCGTCGAGGAGGACGAGGAGCGCGGCACCGCCCGGGAGCGGTGGTGGCGTTCGCCGCACCGGCTCACGGTCTGGACGGGTGACGACATGGCGGACGAGGAACCCGAGGCGGCCGCCGGCTTCCTGCGCTCCATCCTGGCCGCCCACACCCTGACCGCTCAGCGCGCGCTCGACGCCTTCGAGACGATGCCGCGGGAGTGGCGGAAGGAGGTGCAGCTCAGCGACATGCTGCTGCAACTCACGCCGGAGGAGGCCGAGCAACTGTCCGGAGAGCTGTCCGAGGTGATCCGCCGCTACCGCAGGGTCGGCGCCGAGGAGCCGGTGCCGGAGGGTTCCGAGCAGGTCGCCGTGGTGCTCCACGTGCTGCCCGATCCGAAGGCGGAGGGGGAGGAATGAGCGCCACCGTCGCGTCCCCACCCGTGCGCAGCCTCCGACCGCTGGCCGGGGTGCTCGCGGCCATGGCCGTCTCCCTGACCGGGACGCGGATCTCGGCCATCGCCCTGCCCTGGTTCGTCCTGGCCACCACCGGCAGTGCCACCATGACCGGCCTGGTCGCCTTCGCCGAGATGGCGCCGTACGTGCTGGTCAAGGCGTTAACCGGGCCACTGGTCGACCGGCTCGGGCCACGCGTGGTGTCCTGGACGACGGACGCGGTGAGCGCCGTCGCGGCCGGGCTGATCCCGCTGCTGCACGCGCGCGGGCTGCTGCCGTTCTGGCTGCTGCTGGTGATGGTCGCGGTGATCGGCGCGATGCGCGGCCCGGGGGACTTGGCCAAGTCGGTCATGGTGCCCGAGGCGGCCGACCGCGCCCGGGTGCCGATGGAGCGCGCCACCGGGCTCTCGGGCGTCACCGAGCGGCTCGCCTCCACGATCGGTCCGGCGGCCGGCGGCGGGCTGGTCGCCGTGATCGGGCCGCTGGCCGGGCTGGCGGTCAACGCGGGCACCTTCGCGCTCGGGTCGCTGATCATCGCCCTGGCGCTGCCGAAGGGCATGGGGCGCCCGGCGGTCGAGGCCCCGGCCGAGCCTTCCCCGGCCGAGCCTTCCCCGGCCGAGCCTTCCCCGGCCGGGCCCTCCCTGACTGGGCCCTCGGAGCCCGGTGACCGGAGCGGTGGCTACTGGCGGATGTTCCGGGCGGGCTTCGGCTTCCTCCGGACGGAGCCGCTGCTGCTCACCGTGAGCGTGATGGTCGGCATCACCAACCTGCTCGACGCCGGGTTCACCACGGTGCTCGTCCCGGTCTGGGCCCGGGAGTCCGGCAACGGCCCGGCCGCCATCGGCCTGATCGGCAGCGCCCTGGGCATCACGGCGGTGGCCGGCAGCCTGATCGCGGCGGCCCTCGCCCACCGACTGCCCCGCCGAACGGTCTTCTTCGTCGGCTTCCTGCTCGCCGGAGCACCGCGCTACCTGGTTCTCGTGTTCGACGCGCCGATGTGGGTGGTGATCACGGTCTTCGCGGTCGGCGGCTTCGGCTCCGGCTTCCTCAACCCGATCATCGGCGCGGTCCTCTTCGAGCGGATTCCCCGTCACCTCCTCGGCCGGGTGCAGGCCCTCATCGGCTCCCTCTCCTGGGCCGGCATCCCGCTCGGCGGCCTCCTCGCCGGCGGGGCCGTCGCCCTCGTGGGCCTGATACCCAGCCTGCTCACGGCCGGGGTCCTCTACTTCGCCACCACGACACTCACCGGGCTGCGGCCGGAGTGGCGGGAGATGGACCGCCTCCGCGGCCACGGGGGCGCCGAGGCCGTCGAGCAGGACACGGATGGAGCGATGGCCGCGACGCGCTCCTAGCGGTCGTCACCGTCACCGTCGTCGGGCTCGTCCTCCGGTGGCGCCCCGATGCTCTCCAGGGCGTCGCGGGCAGTGGTACCGGGCAGGGCGGGGTGCCGTCCGATCACGATCACCCCGGTCACGATGGCCAGCAGGCCGACGGCCTGCCAGGCCAGCGCCCCCGGGGTCACCCGCAGCCGGTCGCCGAGGAAGCCGACCGCGCAGGCGATCCCGGACAGCGGCTGGGCGGCGGTCAGCGCGGGCAGGGACATCCGCAGCGGTGCGGCCTCGAAGGCGCTCTGCACCAGCAGCAGTCCGACCACGCCCGCCACCACCACCGCGTACGGCTGCCAGCTGCGCAGCACGGCGGCCAGCCCGTCGTGGTCGAGGCGCTGGGTGGTGGTGCGGGTGAGCGCGTCCTGGAGGCCGTAGAGGAGTCCGGCGGCGAGCGCCAGCAGCGTGGCCTCCTCGAACAGCGGCAGCCGCCGGGCGAGCGAGACCAGCAGCAGGGTC
>NZ_JAFLNG010000032.1 GCF_017427025.1 Streptomyces sp. FH025 | reverse complement strand
GCGCGGACGGGCGGGCCCAGCTGCGCGAGGCGCTCAAGCTGGGCGCCACCGCGGCCGGCGGCTGCCCGGAGCTGGACCCGGACCCGGCCGGGTACGTGCAGCTGCTGCTGGAGGCCGCCCGCGAGGCGGACTGCCCGGTGGACCTGCACACCACCGCCGCGGAGTCGGCCCAACTCGCCCGACTGGCAGGCGCCTTGGCGCCACTGCGGCCGCGGGTGACGCTCGGCCCGTGCGGGGCGCTGCCCCGGGGCGCGGCGACGGTGCTGGCGACCAGCGGGGTGCGGGTGGTCTGCCTGCCGCAGAACGGCGGCTGCACCGGGATCGAGGGCCGACCGACGGGCCTGCGACCTGGCCTGGTACGGGAGTTGGCCTCGGCCCGGGTGCCACTGGCGGTGGGCAGCGGCGCGCTGCGGGACCAGTCCAACCCGGTCGGCCGGGCCGATCCGCTGGAGTCGGCGTACCTGCTGGCCGCGATCGGGGAGTTGGACCCTGAGGCGGCGTACGACGCGGTGGCGAACCAGGCCCGGGCGGTGCTCGGGCTGCCGCCGGTCCGGGTGGACGCCGGGTTCCCGGCGGAACTGCTGGCGGTACGCGGCGACAGCCTGGCCGGGGCGCTCGCGGGCGGGCACAGCCGGCTGGTGGTGCACGGCGGCCGGGTGGTCAGCCGGACCAGTGCGGTACGGGAGTTCGCGGACACCGTGGCGCTGGCGCTGCCCCGGCAGTCCGGCGGCGCGGAAGGCTGATCCCCCTGCCGGATCGGGGAGAGCGGGAGAGCCCAAGGGGGCGCGCGACGTACGTCACGCGCCCCCTCCCCCACCTGCTGGCCGTCCTTGGACGGCGGCTGGAGCGGCCCCAGGCATCCCCCACTGGAGCAGGGCCGCTCGCTTCAGCACTGACGCTACGCCCACGGAAGACCGCCACCGACCGGCCTTGACGCTCCCCTGTCGCCCATCGAGCGGCTCTTGACGGCTCGTTGACGTTCCCGCAGGCCGCTACGGCACGTACCGGTACCCGATCCCCGGCTCGGTGATCAGGTGCCGCGGGCGGGCCGGGTCCTGCTCCAGCTTGCGGCGCAGCCCGGCGAGGTAGACCCGCAGGTAGTTGCCGCGCCCCTCCTGGGCCGGGCCCCACACCTCGCGCAGGATCTGCCGCCCGGGCACCAGCCGGCCGGGGTTGGCGAGCAGCAGGCTGAGGATCCGCCACTCGGTCGGGGTGAGCCGCACCGGGCCGCCCGGGCCGGTCACCGTGGTGGCCGCGAGGTCGACGGTGTGCTCGCCGATCACCGGGCGGCCCAGCGGGGCGCCCCCTAACGGCCGGCGCAGCACGGCGCGCAGCCGGGCCAGCAGTTCGTCCATCAGGAAGGGCTTGGTGAGGTAGTCGTCGGCGCCCGCGTCCAGGGCGCCGACCTTGTCGGCGGCCCCGGCCCGGCCGGAGAGCACGATGATCGGCATCGCGCTGCGGGTGCGCAGTCCGCGCAGCACGTCCATGCCGTCGAGGTCGGGCAGGCCGAGGTCGAGGAGGACGGCGTCCGGGGCGGAGTGCGCGGCCCGGTCGAGCGCCTCGCCGCCGCTGGCCGCGGTGCGGACGGCGTACTGCCGGGCGCTGAGGTTGATCCGCAGGGTGCGCAGGAGGGCCGGTTCGTCGTCCACGATCAGGATCTCATTCATGAGGTGGCTCCTCCCCAGGAACGGCGGGCTCGATGGCGGCGGGCAGGGTGAGCAGCATCGTGGTGCCGCCCCCGGGGGTGTCCTCGACCTCCAGGCTGCCGCCCATGGCCTCGGCGAGGCCGCGGGACAGGGCGAGGCCCAGGCCCACCCCGGTGGTGTTGTCGGTGTCGCCGAGGCGCTGGAAGGGCAGGAAGACCCGGTCGCGGTCCTCGGGGGCGATGCCGGGGCCGCGGTCGATCACCCGGATCTCGACCTGGTCGGCGTGGTGGCTGGCGGTGACCAGGACGGGCGCGCCGGGGGCGTTGTGCCGCAGCGCGTTGGTGATCACGTTGGCGAGCACCCGTTCCAGCAGCGGCGGGTCGGCGAACACCGGCGGGGCGGTGTCGAGGTCGAGCGGCTGGACCGGCGCGTACGGGTCGGGGAGGCTGTCCAGCGCCCTGGGCAGGATCTCGTCCAGGTGGGTCTCGGTGAGGTGCAGGGTGAGCGCGCCGGCCTGGAGCCGGCTCATGTCGAGCAGGTTGTCGACCAGGCGGGTGAGCTTGACGAGCGACTCGTCGGCGGTGGCGAGGAGTTCGGCCTGGTCCTCGGGCGAGAACTCGACGTCCGGGCTGCGCAGCGAGCCGACCGAGGCTCGGGCGGCGGCGAGCGGGGTGCGCAGGTCGTGGCTGACGGCGGCGAGCAGCGCGGTGCGCATCCGGTCGGCGGCCTTGATCGGTTCGACCTCGGCGGCGACCACGGCCAGCCGCTCGCGTTCCAGCGCGGCGCCGACGTGGGCGGCGAAGGCGGTGAGCACGCGCTGGTCGGAGGCGGGCAGCCGGCGCCCGATGAGGACCAGGACGGCGTCGGGGCCGACCGGGACCTCGGTGGTCTCGCCGCCCTGCTCCCCCGTGGTGGGGTGCTCGCTCCGGCAGTGGGCCAGCACCTCTCCGCCGCGGGAGAGCAGGGCGACGGAGTCCATCCCGAAGGCCGTACGGGACTTCTCCAGGAGGGCGGGCAACGCGTCGGCGCCGCGCAGCACGCTGCCGGCCAGGGTGGAGAGGGTCTCGGCCTCGGCGGTGGCGCGTGCGGCCCGGGTGGTGAGCCGGCCGGCGTGGTCGACCACGGTGGAGACGGTGAGCGCGATGGCGGCGAAGACCACCAGGGCGACGATGTTGTTGGTCTCGCCGATGGTCAGGCTGTGGACGGGCGGGATGAAGTAGTAGTTCAGCAGCGCCGAGGCGATGAACGCGGCCAGCAGGGCGGACGTGGCGCCGCCGAGCAGGGCGACGACGACCACGCCGAGCTGGAAGATCAGCGCGTCGGTGGTGAGGTTGATGGTGTGGTGCGCCTGGGAGAGGGCCCCGGTGAGCAGCCAGGGCAGCACGAAGCCCGCCACGTAGCCGGCGACGGTGCGGCGCCGGGAGTGGCGTCGGCCCAGCGAGGGCAGCCGGCCGCGGCCGGTGAACTCGTGGGTGACCATGTGGACGTCGATGTCCTCGGAGGCGTCCACGGTGGTCTCGCCGATTCCGGGGCCGGTGAGGAAGCGGTTGATCCGGCCGCGGCGGCTGGTGCCGAGCACCAGCTGGGTGGCGTCGTGGGCGCGGGCGAAGGCGAGCAGGGCGGTGGGGATGTCGTCGCCGACCACCACGTGGTAGCTGCCGCCGAGGGTCTCGACCAGCAGCCGCTGCTGGGCGAGCGCGCCGGAGGAGGCGCCGGCCAGGCCGTCGCTGCGGGAGACGTGGACGGCCAGCAGGTCGCCGCCGGCGGTGCGGTCGGCGATCCGGGCGGCGCGTCTGATCAGGGTCTCGCCCTCGGGGCCGCCGGTGAGGGCGACCACGACCCGCTCGCGGGTCTCCCAGACCCGGTCGATGTTGTGGCTGGCCCGGTAGTCGCGCAGTCCCTCGTCGACCCGTCCGGCCACCCAGAGCAGGGCGAGTTCGCGCAGGGCGGTGAGGTTGCCGACCCGGAAGTAGTTGGAGAGCGCCGCGTCCACCTTCTCCGCCTTGTAGACGTTGCCGTGGGCCATGCGTCGGCGCAGCGCCTGCGGGGCCATGTCGACGAGTTCGATCTGGTCGGCCCGGCGGACCACCTCGTCCGGGACGGTCTCGCGCTGCGGGATGCCGGTGATCTTCTGGACGACGTCGTTCAGCGACTCCAGGTGCTGGATGTTGACGGTGGTGATGACGTCGATCCCGGCGGCCAGCAGCTCCTCGACGTCCTGCCAGCGCTTGGCGTGGCGACCGCCGGGGATGTTGGTGTGCGCCAGCTCGTCCACCAGCACGACGGACGGGCGGCGGACGAGCACCGCGTCGAGGTCCATCTCCTCGAACTCCGCGTCGCGGTAGGAACGGTGGGAGCGCGGCAGGACCTCCAGGCCGTCGAGCATGGCCTCGGTGTGGCGGCGGCCGTGGCACTCGATGTACCCGACCACGACATCGGCCCCGCGCTCCTGTCTGCGCCGGGCCTCGTCCAGCATCCGGTAGGTCTTGCCGACCCCCGGGGCGGAACCGAGGTACACCCTCAGCCGGCCGCTGCGGATGCCGGTGCCGGGGGTGAGGTCGCGGGCCATGGGCACTGCTTCTTTCCATCGGGAGGTGACGGTTGGGAGGTGCGCGGGTGCGGATACGGGGCGGCCGACCCGGGCGCGGGAGGTGATCCTCCCGTGCCCGGGTCGGCCCGGTCACCCTGTCGTCGGGTGTGGTCGTGGCGTCACTGCTCGGTCACTTCTGCTCGGTCACTTCCGCTCGGCCACTTCTGTTCGGTCACTTCTGCTCGGTCACTTCTGCTCGGTCACTTCTGCTCGGTCACTTCTGCTCGCTGACGGCCTTGTTGAGCAGGACGACGTTGACGCCCTCGTTGCCGAGGAAGCCGGCCGAGCGGCTCTCGGTGGACTCGTCGACCAGCTTGGCGACGGTGTCCGCCGGCAGGTTGCGCTCCTTGGCGACCCGGTTGACCTGCTCCTTGGCGTAGGCCACCGAGATGTACGGGTCGAGGCCGGAACCGGAGGCGGTCAGCGCGTCGGCCGGGACGCTCGCCGGGTCGACGCCGTCGAACTCGGCGACGGCGGCGCGGCGGTCGTTGACGGCCTTGAGCAGGTCGTCGCTGTTCGGGCCGAGGTTGCTGGCGCCCGAGTTGTCGCCGGCGTAGTTGTTGGCGGAGGGCCGGGGCTGGAAGAACTTCGGGTCCGGCTTGGGCTCCTCCTTCGGGTCGTCCGGGTTGACCTTGGGCAGGTTGTAGTTCTGGCCGATCAGGCTGGAGCCGATCGACCTGCCGTCGGCCTTCACGAACGAGCCGTTGGCCTTGTCGCTGAACGCGACCTGGCTGATCCCGGTGATCAGCAGCGGATAGGCGACTCCCAGGATCACCGTGAGCACCAGCAGCGCGCGCAGCGCGGTGAAGTGGGTGCGGATCGTCGTCGGCAGGGGCTTGGACATGGGTGTTCTCTCCTTCCCCGCGTCAGTTGAGGCCGGGGATGAACTGGACGATCAGGTCGATCAGCTTGATGCCGACGAACGGCACCACCAGGCCGCCGAAGCCGTAGACCCCGATGTTGCGGCGCAGCAGCGAGCTGGCGTCGGACGGGCGGTAGCGCACGCCGCGCAGCGCGAGCGGGATCAGGCCGATGATGACCAGGGCGTTGAAGATGATCGCCGAGGTGATCGCGGACTGCGGGCTGTGCAGGCCCATGATGTTGAGGTGGTTCAGGCCCGGGTAGACCCCGGCGAACATCGCGGGGATGATCGCGAAGTACTTGGCCACGTCGTTGGCGATCGAGAAGGTGGTCAGCGCACCGCGGGTGATCAGCAGCTGCTTGCCGATCTCCACGATCTCGATCAGCTTGGTCGGGTTGGAGTCGAGGTCGACCATGTTGCCGGCCTCCTTGGCCGCCATGGTCCCGGTGTTCATCGCGACGCCGACGTCGGCCTGGGCGAGCGCGGGGGCGTCGTTGGTGCCGTCGCCGGTCATCGCGACCAGCTTGCCGCCCTCCTGCTCCTTCTTGATCAGGGCCATCTTGTCCTCGGGCGTGGCCTCGGCGAGGAAGTCGTCCACGCCGGCCTCCTCCGCGATCGCCTTGGCGGTCAGCGGGTTGTCGCCCGTGATCATGATGGTCTTGATGCCCATCCGGCGGAGCTCGTCGAAGCGCTCCCGCATGCCCTCCTTGACCACGTCCTTGAGGTGGATGACCCCCAGGACCCTGGCGGGCCGGTCGCCGCTCTTCTCGGCGACCACCAGCGGAGTGCCACCGGCCGCCGAGATGCCGTCGACCAGGGTGGAGACCTCGGCGCCGACCGAACCGCCGTTCTCGGTCACCCAGTTGGAGACGGCGCCGGCCGCCCCCTTGCGGACCTGGTGGAGGCCCTCCCGTCGCCCACCGTCACCCTTGTCCGAGTCGCTGCGCTCCGCCCCTCCTGTCGCCTCGTCCAGGTCCACGCCCGACATGCGGGTCTGGGCTGTGAACGGGACCCAGGTGGCGTGCGTCAACTCGCCCTGGGCGCGGGCCCGCAGGCCGTACTCGGTCTTGGCCAGGACCACGATCGAGCGGCCCTCGGGGGTCTCGTCCGCGAGGGAGGAGAGCTGGGCGGCGCTGGCCAGGTCGTCGGTGCTCACGCCCGGGGCGGGCAGGAACTCGGCGGCCTGGCGGTTGCCCAGGGTGATGGTGCCGGTCTTGTCGAGCAGCAGGGTGTTGACGTCGCCCGCGGCCTCGACGGCCCGGCCGGACATCGCCAGCACGTTGCGCTGGACCAGGCGGTCCATGCCGGCGATGCCGATCGCGGAGAGCAGCGCGCCGATGGTGGTCGGGATGAGCGCCACGATCAGGGCGACCAGGACGATCATCGACTGCGGGGCGCCCGCGTAGGTCGCCATCGGCTGGAGCGTGACGACCGCGACCAGGAAGACGATGGTCAGCGAGGCGAGCAGGATGTTGAGCGCGATCTCGTTCGGCGTCTTCTGCCGGGCGGCGCCCTCGACCAGGGCGATCATCCGGTCGATGAAGGTCTTGCCGGGCTCGGAGGAGATCTTCACCACGATCCGGTCGGACAGCACCTTGGTGCCGCCGGTGACGGCGCTGCGGTCGCCGCCGGACTCGCGGATGACCGGCGCGGACTCACCGGTGATCGCCGACTCGTCGACGCTCGCGACACCCTCGACCACGTCGCCGTCGCCGGGGATGACCTGGCCGGCCTCGACCACCACGTGGTCGCCGAGCCGGAGTTCGGTGCCGGGCACCTCCTCCTCGGCCTGGCTCTTGGGCCAGTCCAGGAGGCGGCGGGCCATGGTGTCGGACTTGGTCTTGCGCAGGGTGTCGGCCTGGGCCTTGCCGCGGCCCTCGGCGACGGCCTCCGCCAGGTTGGCGAAGACCGTGGTGAGCCAGAGCCAGACGGTGATGGCCCAGGCGAACACGGACGGGCTGGCGATCGCGGAGACGGTGGTGACCACCGAGCCGACCTCGACCACGAACATCACCGGGTTCTTGACCATCACCCGGGGATCGAGCTTCTTCACCGCGTCCGGCAGGGACGCGACGATCAGCTTCGGGTCGAGCAGTCCGCTCGACACTCTGTGCGGCGCGGCGGGCTCGGCCTGGTCGGCCGGTGCGGGGTTGAGCGTAGGGGTGGACATCAGGAGGACAGACCTTCCGCGATCGGCCCGAGAGCCAGGGCCGGGAAGTAGGTGAGGCCGACGACGATCAGGATGACGCCCGACAGCAGGCCCACGAACAGCGGCTTGTGGGTGGGCAGGGTGCCCGGGGTGGCCGGAACCGGCTGCTGCTGGGCGAGCGAGCCCGCCAGCGCCAGGACGAAGACGATCGGCAGGAGGCGGCCGAAGATCATCGCCAGGCCGAGCGCGGTGTCGTACCAGTCGGTGTTGACGGTGATGCCGCCGAAGGCCGAGCCGTTGTTGTTGGCCGCCGAGGTGAAGGCGTACAGCACCTCGGAGAAGCCGTGGGCGCCCGAGTTGAGCATCCCGGCCCGCTCGCCCGGCAGGGCCATCGCCACGCCCGTACCGACCAGCACGATCGTCGGCGTGGTGAGGATGTACAGCGAGGCGAACTTCATCTCCCGGCCGCCGAGCTTCTTGCCCAGGTACTCGGGGGTGCGGCCGACCATCAGGCCGGCGACGAACACCGCGATGACCGCCAGCACCAGCATGCCGTACAGGCCGGAGCCCACACCGCCGGGCGCGATCTCACCGAGCATCATGTTGAAGACCGTCAGCCCGCCGCCGAACGGCGTGAACGAGTCGTGGAAGGAGTTCACCGCACCGGTCGAGGTCAGCGTGGTCGAGGCGGCGAACAGCGAGCTGGCGGCGATGCCGAAGCGCTGCTCCTTGCCCTCCATCGCGGCGCCCGCGGCCTGCAGGGCGCTGCCCTGGTGCTGCGACTCGGCGAAGGTGAGCAGGGCGACCGAGGCGATCCAGAACAGGCCCATCACGGCGACGATCGCGTAGCCCTGGCGGTTGTCCCCGACCATCCGGCCGAAGGTCCGCGGCAGCGCGAACGGGATCACCAGGATCAGGAAGATCTCGACCAGGTTGGAGAAACCGGTCGGGTTCTCGAACGGGTGCGCCGAGTTGGCGTTGAAGAAGCCGCCGCCGTTGGTGCCGAGCAGCTTGATGACCTCCTGGGAGGCCACCGGACCGCCCGGGATCTTCTGCACCTCGCCGCTGAGGGTGGTCACGTCGGTGAAGCCGTGGAAGTTCTGGATCACGCCGGAGGCGGCCAGGACCAGGGCGAACACGATCGAGACCGGCAGCAGCAGTCGCAGGTTGATCCGGGTGAGGTCCACCCAGAAGTTGCCGACCCGGTCGGTCCTGTTGCGGGTGAAGCCCCGGATCAGCGCGGCGACGACGGCGATGCCGACGGCCGCGGAGACGAAGTTCTGCACCGCCAGGCCCGCCATCTGCGCCAGGTGGCCCATCGCGGACTCGCCGGCGTAGGACTGCCAGTTGGTGTTGGCGACGAACGAGATCGCGGTGTTCCAGGCCTGGTGGCCCTCCATCTGCGGAACGCCCAGGTTCAGCAGCAGGTAGCCCTGGAGGCGGATCAGGCCGTACAGGAAGAGGACGGAGACGGCCGAGAAGGCGAGCACCGAGCGCAGGTACACCGGCCAGCGCTGATCGGCGTCGCCGTCGACGCCGATCAGCCGGTAGATGCCGCGTTCGACTCTGAGGTGCTTGGAGGTGGTGAGGAGCTTGGCGATGTAGTCGCCAAGGGGGCGGTAGCACAGGGCCAGGGCCCCGACCAGGGCCAGGGCCTGCAGCCAGCCCGCGAGAGTGGATCCCATGTCAGAACTTCTCCGGGAAGATCAGCGCCACGACGAGGTAGCCGACGAGAGCGACGGCCACGACCAGACCTGCGATGTTCTCCGCGCTCATGCGCCCACCTCGCTACGCTCGGCGGGCGCTTCGCGCCACGCGCCCGGATTGATGGTTCGCTCTCCCCCAGCCTTCGGCCGGGGGTACCCCGATCGCTCGTTCACAGCTTCTCCACCCCCCGCGCGATCAGGGCGATGACGGCGAACACGGCGACCGTGACACCGACGTAGATGAGATCGGACATGGGCTCCACCAGCGTGGTTCGGGAGATGCCGCAAGCGGCCGGAAGGGCTTCGCGCGGCACCGGCGGACAACCGGCAGATGCAGCAAACCAGCCGTCTAAGGCGCGTTAGGGCTCCCTGACGCCCTCCATACGGGTGAATGCGGGACGTTGACGCGACCTTGACGCCCGCTTCACCGGGTCGAGACCGTCGTGATCTGGCCGAGACCGGGGCCCGGCCCGGGCGTGCTGGCGGGTGTGCGGCGGACATGCGGCGGGCCCCGGGCGGCAGGCTGCCGTCCGGGGCCCGTTCGTCCACGGCCGCCGTCTTCTCCGTCCTCTCCGTCCTCTCCGTCTCCTGCGCCTACGCCTTCTCCGTCTCCTGCGCCTTCTCCGTCTCCTGCGTCTCCTGCGCTACATCCGCATCCGCAGCCGGCAGACCACCGCGTCGGTGTGCCGGCGCAGGGCGCGGTCGATCACGGCGCCGCGCCGGTTCTGCAGGGCCCGCTGCCACCAGCGGGCGGGCTCGACCTCGGGGATCAGCACCGTGAGCCGGTCATAGGCGTGCTCCTCGCCGAGCCGGTTGACGAACGCGGCGATCGGCTGGCCGAGCCGGCGGTGGTCGTCCGGGATCTCCAGCAGCGGTACGCCCGGCTGCCACAGCTCCCAGTCCCGGCGCAGCGCCTCGGCGTCGGCCGGATCGTGCACCACGGTGACCGCCAGCACCTCGTCGCCGAGCGACAGCGCCGCAGACAGGCCGTCCCGGGTGAGCCGGGTGATGGCCGTCACCGGGACCACGACCAGGCTGCGCTGGCGGGTCACCGCGCCCGGCACCCGGCCGAGCTCCAGCCGCTCGCCGATCCGCGCGTAGCTGCGGTGGACCGCCTCGAACAGCACCACCAGCAGCGGCAGGGCCACCACGATGCCCCAGGCGCCCTCGGTGAACTTGGTACCGGTCACCACGACCGCGGCGACGCCGGTGAGCACCGCGCCGAAGCCGTTCAGCGCGGCCTTCCGGCGCCAGCCGACCGGCCGTCGCAGGAACCAGTGCCGGACCATGCCGACCTGGCAGATGGTGAAGCCGACGAACACGCCGATCGAGAAGAGCGGCACCAGGCTGTTGACGTCGCCGCCGGAGCCGACCAGCAGCACGGCCGACACCACGGCGAGGAACAGCACGCCGTGCCGGTGGACCTGGCGGTCGGCGCGCAGTGCGAACACGTGCGGCAGGTGGTTGTCCCGGGCGAGCAGGTCCATCAGCACCGGCAGGCCGCCGAAGGAGGTGTTGGCGGCGAGGCCGAGCAGGAGCACGGTGGCGAACTGGACGACGAAGAAGCCGACGCCGTGGCCGAGCGAGGCGTCGGCGAGCTGGGCGAGCACGGTGACGCCCTCGACCGGCTGGAGGTGGAAGCGGCCGATCAGCACGGCCAGTCCGATCAGCATCACGCCGAGCAGGGCGCCGAGCGCCACCTCGGTGCGCTGGGCCCGCTTCACCCGCGGGGCCCGGTAGGAGGGGACGGCGTTCGCCACCGCCTCCACGCCGGTCAGCGCCGAGCAGCCGGCCGCGAAGGCCTTGAGCAGCAGCAGCGCGCCGACCGCGGTGGCGTTCTCGGCGAGCACCGAGGCGTGGCCGGCGGCGGCCGCCGTACTGGCCGGGGCGTCGCGGAACAGACCGACCACGATGATCGCCAGGATGGAGAGGACGAAGACGGCGGTCGGGGCCATGAACCAGCGCGCCGACTCGGCGATCCCCCGCAGGTTCACCGCGGTCACCAGGGCGAGCGCACCCAGGCAGAGCCAGACCCGGTCGTCGTACAGGCTCGGTACGGCGGAGGTCAGCGCGGCCACGCCGGCGGTGACCGAGACCGCGACGTTCAGGATGTAGTCGATCACCAGCGAGGCGGCCGCGGTCAGCGCGGTGCGGCGGCCCAGGTGGGCCTTGGCCACCGCGTAGGAGCCGCCGCCGTCCGGGAAGGCCGCGATCACCTGCCGGTAGGAGGCGACCAGCACCGCGAGCAGGACGGCGATCGCCACCGTGACCGGCAGCGTGAAGCCCAGCCCGTACGCCCCGGCCGCGGCCAGCACCAGCACGATCGACTCCGGGCCGTACGCGACCGAGGCCATGGCGTCCAGCGAGAGCGCCGCGAGTCCGCCGAGCGCGGTGAGCCGGTGCCGCTCGTCGCTCGCCCCGGTGTCCGGCGGTTCGGGTTCGGCCGTGACGGCCGGGGAGGAGGTGGCGCTGGACATCGGACGGGACCTCCGCAGTCGGTAGTTGCTCCGATCCTGCGGTCCGCGTCCCCGGGCGGCCCTTGGCCCCTACGCGTTCCTGACGCCGCCACGAGCGCCTTTGACGCGCCCTTGACGCGCCTGCCGTACTCCTGGAGGGGCGGTTGGCGGGGGTGGGTGAGCCGTTGTCCCGGCGGGCGCCGGTTGGGAAGACGATCAGCTCGAAGGACTCCCACCCCCGGGCTCCCACTCTGCTGCCTGCCAACCGTAATTGCAAGCAATGCGCAATTACTGCCCCAGAGCCACCCTCCGCGCCAGGACACAACGAAACAGCCCCCGATCTGCGTTTCCGCAGATCAGGGGCTGTTTTCCATCCTGTGGCTGGTGCAGGGTTCGAACCTGCGTAGCTTGCGCGACAGATTTACAGTCTGCTCCCTTTGGCCGCTCGGGCAACCAGCCAGGATCTTCGTCTTCCAGGGCGTTCGCCCCGTTCGACTTGGTAAACCATACCTGATCCCGGGGGGTGCTCCGCCACTCGATAGATCACGCGATGATCAAGGAGCCCGGCGCGGCCGTCACGGGCGGGGCCGGGGTGGCGCTGGATAGGCTGGGGCCGCGGGCGCCCGGTGGGGCGGGCCGCGCCAGTGAAGCCAGAGCATCAAGGAGACCAACACCCATGGCCGACTCCAGTTTCGACATCGTCTCGAAGGTCGAGTGGCAGGAGGTCGACAACGCGATCAACCAGACCTCCCGCGAGATCGCCACCCGCTTCGACTTCAAGGGCGTGGGCGGCGAGATCAGCCGTTCCGGCGAGAAGATCGAGATGAAGGCCAACGGCGAGGAGCGCGTGCGGGCCATCCTGGACGTGCTGCAGACGAAGTTCGTCAAGCGCGGCCTCTCGCTGAAGGCCCTGGACGCCGCCGAGCCGCAGCTGTCCGGCAAGGAGTACAAGATCTTCGCGAACATCAAGGAGGGCATCACCACGGAGGATGCCAAGAAGGTCGCGAAGATCATCCGGGACGAGGGCCCGAAGGGCGTCAAGGCCCAGGTCCAGGGCGACGAGCTGCGCGTCAGCTCCAAGAGCCGCGACGACCTGCAGGCCGTGCAGGCCCTGCTCAAGGGCAAGGACCTGGACTTCGCGATCCAGTTCGTGAACTACCGCTAGCAAACCCCGCTGACCTGCGGAAACGCAGGCTCCGGGTGGCCACAGGGCACAACGAGGGCACTTCGGCGGGGACAGCCCCGATCGCCGTCCTCGTTGTGCCCTCCTCGTCCCGCCGCGGGTGAACGCGGAGGTGTTCGGCCACAGAGGCTTCCGGCTCCAGAACACGGTGACTCCATAGCACACCATCCGCTACGATCGGCTTCCCTGGGGGGTCAGGCTTTCCCGCACGTGTTCCTGTGCCGTGCGATTCGGTCCCCCATCGCGCAAGAGGAGCCGGGTCACCGAGATGCCTTACACCGCCGAAATCAGCCGCACCAACCCCGGCTGCTTCATCTTCCTGGTGGACCAGTCCGCCTCGATGAGCGATCCCATCGGCAGCGGCGAGACGGTCCAGCAACGCGCCCAGGTCGTGTCCGACGCCATCAACCGGCTGCTGACCGAGCTGTCGGTCAAGTGCGCGAAGGAAGAAGGCGTCCGCGACTACTTCCACGTCGCCGTGATCGGCTACGGCCACACCCAGGTCGGCTCCGCCTTCACCGGCGCGCTGGCCGGGCGTGACCTTGTGCCGCTGAGCGAGATCGCGAACAGCCCCGCCCGTCTGGAGAGCCGTACGAAGAAGGTTCCGGACGGCGCCGGCGGTCTCGTCGAAACGACCGTGCAGTTCCCGGTCTGGATGGACCCGGTTACCAACGGCGGCACCCCGATGACCCGGGCCCTCGGCTACGCCGACTCCCTGGTCGCCCGCTGGGTCGACCAGCACCCGGGCGGCTTCCCGCCCATCGTCCTCAACCTGACGGACGGCGAGTCCACCGACGGCGACCCCACGAGCGCGGCCATCGGACTCGCCTCGCACGCCACCGCCGACGGGCCGGTGCTCCTCTTCAACCTGCACGTCTCCGGGGCGAGCGGAACTCCCGTCACCTTCCCCGACAGCGAGAGCGAACTCCCGGACACCTACTCGCGGTTGCTCTTCCACATGTCGAGCGTGCTGCCGAGCCACATGCGTTCCTACGCCGCTTCGCAGGGCCACCGTGTCAGCGAGGCCACGCGCGGTTTCGTCTACAACGCCGACATCACGTCCATCATCGAGTTCCTCGACATCGGTACGCGCGCCACGGAACTGCGCTGAACGGCGTGGGCGCGCACTCAACGCCTCTTGACGTCCAGCACTTCCGCGTGCCCAAGACGGGCAACTCGTTGGAAGAGTGCGAGGACGCCATCGAGGCCTCGTTGTCTTCCGACACCAGTTCGCTCTTCGCCGCCGTGTCCGACGGGGCGTCCGAGAGCCTGCTCGCCGGAGCTTGGGCCGGGCAACTGGTGAAGGGCGCGGTCGCGTCGATGGTGGCTGCCGATGAGCGGGGGGATCGGCAGGGCGTCCTGTCCGGGGCCTTCGTCGAGGATCTCCTGGCCCGCACCGTCGACCAGTGGGACGGGTACCTCTCGACGTACCAGGCGGAGCGGGCGGCCAGCGGGCGGCCGATCGCCTGGTACGAGCAACCGGGTCTGGAGAAGGGAGCCTTCGCAACGCTGACGGCCGTTCACGTGCAGGCGGTACCCCCCGGTCCGGAGGGTTCCGAGGCGGTGTCACGCTGGGCCTGGCGTGCCCTCGCCCTCGGCGACAGTTGTCTCCTCCACCTCCGTGACGGCCGCCTAATCACTTCGTTCCCCATCACGGACGGCCACGGATTCGGTATCACCCCTCAACTTCTGAGCAGCCGCAACCGGGACGCCACGCTGATCGCCAACCGGATGTCGACCGCAGCGGGCGAGCTGCGCACACACGACGAGCTCCTCCTGGCAACCGATGCCCTGGCGGCGTGGCTGCTGTCGCACCCCGAGATCGAATCAGGCGGAGCAGGGAAGCAGTTGGGCAGGCTCGCCGATCTGGGCGAGGAGACATTCGCCGACTGGCTCCATCACGAGCGGGCCGAGTCCCGGATGCGCAACGACGACGTAGCCCTCATTCGTGTGCGGGTGAAGACGGAGGGGTGATGGCGGTCTCCCCCGCTGGTGGACCTGTCGCCGGACGCAGATTTCCGACCGGCGCGAACTATGTGGAAGCCCTTCAGAACCCCGCGCTGTGTTTCGAGGACCCCGATCTCAAACACGGTACGGTCCAGCAGAGCCCCGTGCTCGGGCCGAAGGCGATCTCAGGGAACTTCGCGAGCGTCTTCTCCATCACCGCCCCGGGTGGTCAGCGATACGCGCTCAAGTGCTTCACCCGCGACAGCAGCACCCTGGAGGCCCGCTACCAGGCCATCAGCAAGCAGCTCGCCGGCCTCAGGCACGCCAAGCTGTCCCAGCCCTGGCCGGTCGGAATCGAGTATCTGCCGCGGGGCGTCCTCGTCGCCGGCCAGTGGTACCCGACCCTGAAGATGGCCTGGGCGGAGGGCACCAATCTGATCACCTGGATCGACCGGAACGTTCGGGACTCGACGGCCATCCTCAGGGTTGCCGAGCAGTTCTCCGCACTGGTGGCCGACCTGGAGAAGCTCGGCATCGCCCATGGCGACCTCCAGCACGGAAACCTCCTGGTCGCGTCCGACTGCACATTCCGCCTCGTCGACTACGACGGAATGTACGTTCCGGACCTCAAGGGACAGGGGTCCACGGAGAACGGCCACCGCAACTACCAGTCCCCGAGCCGCACGAGCTCGGACTTCGGCCCCTCGATGGACCGCTTCTCGTCCTGGATCATCCACCTCAGCCTGGTCGCGATTGCCACCGATCCCGACATCTGGGCTCAACTGCACGACGATCAGGGAGAGTTCCTGATTCTGAAGGAGGATGACTTCAAGGAACCGCGGTCCTCGCTGGCCTGGAGCCTGCTGCTGACCCATGCAGACCCGAACCTTCGAGCGCTGGCCGCGCAAACGCACAGCCTACTCACTGCGGGCACCCACGCGGTACCGGCGCTGTCCACAGCCGGCGCGATTCCGACCCAGCGTCCGGCTCCTGCGGCAGCCCCTGCGAACGGAACCCCCTCCTGGCTTGCCGGGCACATCCCGCCACCACGCAGCGCCCCGGCGGGAAGCAGCGGGAGTGCCGGCACGATCACCTCCGGGGGCTTCGCGCGTCGCCGAGCGACCGATGTCCTCTCCGGCGTCCTCGCACTGACCGGGTCGGCCGCCCCCGTGGCGCTGACCGCCATCAGCGTGATGCCCGCCGGTTACGGCTATCTGGCCGCTGCCCAGATCGGGGCTCTTCTCGTGTCCGGTGGCGCCCTCCAGGCCACGCGGTCCTCCCGTCCCGAGGTCAAAGCCTCGAAAGCCCGGCTGCGGGCGCTTCAACAGCAGGCGGGAACGGTGGAGGACCCGGCGGCAGCAGTGCAGAAGGTCCGCGAGGAGATCGATGCCCTGGCCAAGGTCAGCGCGCACCGGGACGCACAGATCAATCAGCAGATCAAGAAGCTCCAGGCCGAACTGCGCGACGAACAGGCCCGGATCACGAGCGCGCTCAACAAGGAGACCGGCAGCCTCCGGACGAAATTGAGCACGCTGGCCGCCACGGAGCAGCAGCGGCTGGAAGCCGCGCTGGCGTTCGCGATCAGGACACACGTCCGGGAAAGACTCGGCCGATCCTCCATTCAGGAGGTCAAGAGGCTCTCCAATATGGGCTCGGGGACAGTCACCGCGCTGGTCGCCGCCGGCATCCGCACGGCCGCCGACTTCACTGGTGTCCGGTATGTGCAGAGCAGCCGGTACAACAACCGCGACGCGTTCCTCATCAGGCCCAACGGCCAGGAGGTCAAGGTTCCGGGCGTTGGCGAAGTCCGGGCCGCCGCACTCGAAAGCTGGCGGACCTCGCTGGAGCAACGAGCCCAGACGTCGGCTCCGACCAGTCTGAGCCAGCAGGAGCGGACGGCGATCCGCCAGCAGTTCGCCGCGCAGAAGAAGCAGCACGAAGCCGACATCGCGCGGGCCGAGAGCGCGGCTTCACTGAAGCGCACTCAGCTCCAGCAGCGCATCACCACCCGCCAGCAGCAGGCCAACACGGAGAAGCAGCAGCACCAGACGGCTACTCAGAACCAGCGCGCGTTGCTTCTCCAGCAACAAGCCCAACTCGCCAGCGCGAGCGCCGCCCACAATCTGCTGGTCGCCCAGCTCTCCACGGCTGTCGAACAACATCGCCGCGCCTTCGGCCTGCGCCGGTACCTCCGCTTCCTCGCGACGAACCGCTAGGGCCTACCTGGGATCGAGATCACGTTGCGGGGAGAACACGTGACAGGAGTTTTCCGGGTCAGCGCCTCGATCGCCGCAGACTCGCAGGTCAGCGGGGCGGAAACGCAGGCTCCGGGTGGCCACAGGGCACAATGAGGGCACTTCGGCGGGGACAACCGCCACCGACGACCCTCGTTGTGCCCTTGCCGAGTAGGGCTGACTTCTGACCGGCGGTGCGGGCACCAAGTCGGTCATCGACACCTCAGTCGATTCCGCGTCGCGCCCGGAACCCGTCAGTACTTTGCGTCTGCCAACGCCGCAGCCGCGCTCCGGATGTCACCGGCAGCCGAGCTCAGCGACGACGGCAGATCAGCCAACCGCGAGAGGGCGCTGGCGGCATTCGCGAGCAGTGGGGCATTGTCCTGAAGGTGGCGCAGGTCACGGCTGGCCTCATGCAGCCAGGGGGCATTGTCCTGAAGGTGCTGGAGCCCGTTGCTGGCCTCGTGAAGCATCCAAGCCGCGTCCTCGGAGACCGCCAGCCGGCTGCCACGCAGCACCTCCAGGTCCGACCTGAGGACCTTCATCAGGGACGCCAGTTCTGGCATCTCCTTTGCGATGCTCCCCAGAAGGGGACCGATCCGCTCGACGTACGCTTCCTGCGCTTCGTAAATCATCTCCACTAGCCGCGCCTCGGTCAGACCGCTCAGTCCCGCCAGGGCGTCTCGTCCGTCCGCCTCACGAACGCGCTTCCACTCCTCCAGGATCTCCACGGTGTAGTTCTCTCCGCCTGCCCCGTCGACCCGCTTGTGGTGCACGTTGCACAGCAGCAACAAGTTGGCGAAGCTGTTCCTCTGCTCCAGGGTCCACGTCGTGTCGAACCGCTTCCCCTCCGGCTTGAGGGCTCGGATGTGCGCGATGTCGAGATTCAGCATCGGCTCCCCGTCGATGACGCGTACGGTCGGAGCCCCGCAGCGCGGCGCGTAGCACCCACCTCGGGCCAGGGTCATCAGCGCGGCCACGGTGGCGTTGCTGTAGTTCCGACGCAGCTGCTCGGCCATGGCAATCCTCCTCGTCGAGTTGAACACTCCATCTCGCACGGTAGAGGACGCAACTGACAACGCACCCTGAGATCAAGCCAGTTGGCCCCAAGGACTTACCTTTGAGGAATGACCCCACGGTGCACGACGGCTCTGTGGTAGATGGTGCACGTCTAAACGACGGCCGCCCGCTGCGTGGCTGACGTGCCTACCGTGAGAGCGCCATCCCACAACTCAACGCCTTGGCCCGGGGAAGCACATCGAGGGCGCGCTACTGAAGACAGCCTCGATCGCCGCCCTCGTTGTGTCCTCCTCGTCCGGCCACAGGTGCGTGTAGGTGTTGAGCGTGATCGACGGCTTGGCGTGGCCGAGCCGCTTCTGCACCGTCTTGACGCTCTCCCGGTGCTTGATCAGCACCGAGGCGTAGAAGTGCCGGAGGTCGTGCATCGTTGCGTCGTCCGGCACCTGGCGGAGCGTCGGCTCTGCATCATCCGGCCGGCCGCGGCGCTCCCAGCTCTTGAACGCAACCTCGTGCTGCTTCAGGAGGGCCTTGTCGGCGACCCGCCCGAGGTTCTCCCAGACCGACGCCCAGGCCGCGCGGCGGATCGCCTCGCCGCGCTCGTTGGTGAACACGAGCAACGCCTTCCGGCGCTTCCACTTGGAAGGGCGGGGGTCGGTGCGGTCCTCGATGTCGACCCGACGAGCCGGATACTTCTCCAGGTGTGCCGCCAGCGCGTCCATCGCCGACTTGGCCACCGGAACCGTCCGGTAGCTCTCATGGGTCTTGGGCGGTGCGAGGTAGGGCTCGCCCTGGTCCGGACTGATCACCTGCTGCGCGACCTTGATCGTGCCACGCTTGAAGTCGATCTGCCCAAGCTCAAGCCCGAAGAGCTCGCCCTGCCGCAGCCCAGAAGCCGCCGCCAGGAGCAGTAGCGCCCGGTACCAGCCGGGGGCGGCGTCGGCCAGGGCCGCCACGACCTCGATGGCGAGCGGGACGATCTCCTTGCGCGGCGGAGGCGGCAGCTTCACCCCCTTCGTCGGGTTGAACGGGATCTGGCGGTCGAGTTCCGCGACGCGGAAGATCGCGGTCACGTAGCTGTAGTGCACCCGCAAGGTCGAGGGCGCCAGAACCTTCGAGCGGTCCTTGACCCACGCCTGGATGTCCGAGGTCTTGAAGCCTGCGATGGCCCGGTCGCCGAGGATCGGGTAGATGTGCAGGCGAAGCGCCCGATCCACGCGCTCAGAGGTGCTCGATCCGTGGACCGCCCCCTCACGCCAGCGCTCGCCGACCTCGCGGAACGTCTCCTTGCCAAGAGTGGGGTCGATGTAGGTGCCGCGGTTGAGATCATTGTCGATCCGGGAGGCCTCCGCGTCGGCTTCGGCCCGCTTGGTGTAGTTGAGCTTGCGCGGCGTGCCGTCGGGGTCGCGGTAGCGGACCTGCCAGCGCTTGCCCTTGCCGTGCTCGGCCGTGGGGTACTTGCCCTTGTGCTCGCGGCAGGGCTTGTCGGTCGGACGGGGGTAGGTCTTGTGCCAGGTGTCGTAGACGGTCGCCATTCGGCTCCTTGGGTTGGGGCATGCGGAGGCACGGCCTGTGGCCGGCGGTGAGGTGGAAGTGGTGGCGCGCGGATGGCGGCGCCGGTGAACCGCGAATGCAGAACGCTCGCGGAAGCGCGCCCCTCGGGGCGGGTGTTGGATGTTTATCGACCGCAAGCCGTTTGTCAAATGAGAGATTCCCAGAGGGGCGCTTGGGTGCCAATTCGTGCTCGATAGTGCCGGATAGTCCCAAGCCCACCGGCGCCCATGTGCGCTCACCAACGCTCAGGAGCGCTCGCGACGATTGCTCGCGGATACAACGCGCCCTGACCAGGCCAGTTGCCCGGACAAGGGCCATCCCTGACAGGCCGATCAAGATCTTTTGCGGGATTTTCCCGAACTCCTTGCACGCGAGCTATTACGGGCCTTACGTTCGTTATCGCCGCTCAGCGAGGTCGCGCCACTCCACTTCGCGACGGGCTGGCCAACCGCCCAACCTTGAGCCTTTTTAGGTTCCGAGCCGGGTTGCGTGGAGACTTCTCTCCCCCGCGCAGAGCGATCCCCTTTCCGGGGCTCTTCGGCGCGCCCGCACTCCCTTATCCCCTGCCTGCTGGAGACCTCTTGCCCACGACCTTCCGTGCCACCACCCCCGATCGCCGCCCGCTGGCCACCGCGGAGGAGCTCGCCGCGTACCTCGGCGTCCCGCTCGGGACCGTGTACGCCTGGCGACACCGCGGCCAGGGCCCCGTGGCGATCAAGGTCGGCCGGCACCTGCGCTACCGCTGGGCGGAGGTGGAAGCCTGGCTGGACGGCCAGAGCGCCGACCAGGCCGCCTGACCCAACCGCACCTCACCGCCGGATCCCACTCTCCTTCTCGTTCCTGCCCCCTACCGGCGGCGCGCGGCACCCCGCCGCGTGCCGCGATCTGGAGTCTCACCATCACCTCTATGTCCAACCCCCTCGCCGCCGACGCCGACGGGGAGATGCCGGCCGCAGACGGCTCCGCGACGGACGGGACCATCGACACGGCGCCGGACACGTCCGAGTCGCCGGGCGCCGCTCTGCTGGCCGAACTGCGTGACCACATCCGCCGGTACGCGGTCCTGCCCTCGGCGGAGGCGCTTGACGCGGTCACGCTGTGGGTCGCCGCGACGCACCTGCAAGCGGCGTGGCACCACGCGCCACGTCTGGCGATCGTGGCTCCGGCCCGGCGGTGCGGAAAGTCCCGCCTGCTCGACATCCTGGTCGAGACCGTCCACGATCCGCTGATCACGGTCAACACCAGCGCGGCGGCGATCTACCGCTCGATCAGCGACCGGCCCAGGACCCTGCTGGTCGACGAGGTCGACACCATCTTCGGCAACCCCCGCACGGCCGAGATGAACGAAGGCCTGCGCGGCCTGCTGAACGCCGGCCACCAGCGCAACCGGCCCGTCACCCGGTCGGTCGGCAACGACCACCAGGCCCGCGAGTTCGACACCTTCGCCATGGCCGCCCTCGCGGGGATCGGCGACCTGCCCGACACGATCATGGACCGGTCGGTCGTGATCCGCATGCGCCGTCGTGCCGACGGCGAGGTCGTCGCCCCGCTGCGCGATCGCCGCGACGGCGTCCTACTGCGGGAGACCCGCGCCAAGCTCGCCCTGTGGGCTTCCCTCGTACGGGAGAAAGCCGAGGCCCTGCATCCGGACATGCCGGTCGAGGACCGCGCCGCCGACACCTGGGAACCCCTGGTGGCCGTCGCCGACCTCGCCGGCGGCTCGTGGCCGGGCCGCGCCCGCCTGGCGTGCGCACACATGGTCGCGGCCGAGGAGGAGATCGAGGAGGACAGCTGCGGCGGCGCGCGGATCCTCGCCGACATCCGCCGGATCTTCTTCACCCACGGCGACACGGACACCTTGCCCACCACGGCGATCCTCGCGGCGCTCAACGACGACCCCGAGGCGCCGTGGGCCGAGCACGGACGCGGCGGCCTCACGGCCCGCGCGCTGGCCGGGCTGCTCAAGGACTACCGGATCTCCTCGGCCAACATCCGTCTGCCCGACGGCACCCAGCGCAAGGGCTACACCTTCAACAAGTTCGCCGACTCCTGGCGCCGCTACTGCCCCAAGGTCCACCCGCTCCCCCAGCGCGCCCAGGCCGGCTGACCCCGACCCCCAGGTGCGGTAGATGCCGTCACCGACGTCGCATCCGCTCTCCCACACGCCCACCACCGGGACGGCGGACTTCCGAGAGCCGTGACACAGCCTGCCGACCACAAGTCGGCCGACCGGACCGATGCGGCGCTGTACCGGACCGAGACGGTAGCGGGACGGAGCGCCACCCCACACGGGCCAGTCGCAGCAACGGACTTCGGCACGCGAGACGGATGAGACGGACCGCGGCGCTCAACCCGGCCGGTCCGAGCGGTCCGCCGCCCGCAGGCTCGCGGACAGCTCGGACCGGACCGGACCGGTGTCCGGCATCCCGTCCGAACGCACGGTCCGGAAGCTGCCGGACCATCTCCTGTGCAGGCCAGGGCCAGCGGACCGTCGGTCCATCCGGTCCGCCTGCGTGGACCAGCGCGGCGGTCCGGTCCGAACGGACCGCTGGACCGGCGGACCGAGATCTGCCGACCATCCGCTCACGGACCGAACCGAGCGGACCGAACCGAGCGGTCCGGTCCGGTCCGGTCGGTCCGGTCGGTCCGGTCGGTCCGGTCGGTCCGGTCGGTCCAACGGTCCGTTCACAGACCGGACCGTTGGACCGTCCACCGCGCGGTCCGTCCGCACCTCGCCCGTATGACCGATCCGCCCGAAGATCCAGGAGATACTCCCTGACCAACCACCAGCATGACCCCGAGGAAGCCCACGACTCATACGCCGGTCTGGACACGCTTCTCAACTCGCCCACGCTTACTCGTGATCTGCAGCGGGCGTTCGGCCTGGACGCCCCTGACGGAGCCAGTAGTACCCCGAGTCCGACTCGCGGCCGGTCACGGGGAAGCTCCGCCCCAGGGGTAGCGGAGCAGGCCCGGCGCGAGGGCGCGCCGGGCCAGGGGTTCGGGGCCGAGGGCGGCCCCGAACCGGACGAACTCCTCGCCGTCCAGAAGACGATCCTCACCGACCACCGCCGGCACGACAGCGCCGTCGAAGCCGGCGGAGCCGAGCCGCGCAACCGCCGCTTCGAGGGCGTCAAGCGCGAGGAACGCGTCGGCCCGCTGCGGTTCAAGCCCGACGAGCACGCCAGGCTGCAAGCGGCTGCCCTCGCCCACGGCTACAACGGCGTGTCCGGTTTCGCCGCCGACATCGTCATGGCGTTCATCGACGGCCGGTTCTTCATCGACCTCCCCCTCGCCGAGGAGCGGCGGGCCACCCACCACTTCCGCTCGGTCTTCCTGCGCAAGCACGACCGCCTGGGCAACAACCTCAACCAGATCGCCCGCGCCGACAACGGCGGCTACGACCGGCCAACCGACAGCCTCCGGACCATCGACCAACTGCTCCGCCTCCAGGCCGAGATCGCCCACGCCTTCCGCCCTCCCGCCGACCAGGAGACCTCAACCCGCCTGTGATCGCCGCCATCAAGGACCCCGGTTCCAACACCCGCGGCCTGCTCGCCTACCTCTACGGCCCCGGGCGCCACGACGAACACCGCGACCCGCACATCGTCGCCGGCTTCGCGATGCTCGCCATGCCCGACCCCGGCCGCGAGGAGCAGGCGACCCTCACCCAGCTCGCCCGCTACCTCGACGAGCCCGTCCACCTGCGCAACAGCGAAGTCGGTCTCAAGCTCACCAACCACGTCTGGCACTGCCCCGTCCGCGCCGCACCCGAGGACCGCTACCTCTCCGACACCGAGTGGGCCGACATCGCCCACCGCATCGTGCAAACCGCCGGCATCGCCCCCGACGGCGACGACCTCGCCTGCCGCTGGATCGCCGTACGCCACGCCGACGACCACATCCACATCGTCGCCACCACCGTCCGCGAGGACGGCCGCCGCCCCAAGCTCCACGGCAGCGGACGCCGCGTCGCCACAGCCTGCCGACAGATCGAAAAGGACTACGGCCTGCGCCAACTCAAGCCCGGCGACGGCACCGCTGCCAAGCGCCCCACCCAGGCCGAGATGCACAAGGCCGAGCGCCTCGGTTGGAAGCAGACCAGCCGCGCCTGGCTCGAAGACCGCATCCGCGACGCCATCCCGCACGCCGCCGGCATCGAGGAGTTCCTCGCCTACCTCCAGGCTGACGGCGTCGAGGTCAACATCCGCCGACTGCCCTCCGGCGACCTGAAGGGCTACTCCGTCGCCCGGCCCGGCGACCTCAAGGCCGACGGCACACCCAACTACCTCTCCGGCAGCAAGATCGCCCCCGACCTCTCCCTGCCCAAACTCCAGGCACTCCTCGCCACCAGCGCCCTGGAGGAACACCCCACCGCCCGCCGCAACCGCCACAGCACCAGCTGGCAGCGCACCACCGACGCCCTCGACGCCCTCCACCTCGCCGAAACCGACGGAGACACCAGGGACAGCGCGCTCGCGCAGGCCCAGATCACCGCCCTCGGCGACATCATCAACGCCACCGCCCAGACCGCCCCCGAAGGCCTGCGGGCCGAACTACGAGCCGCCACCCGCGCGGTCGCCCGCGCCCAACGCTCCCAGGTGCGCGCCGACCACCGCACCGCCGCCGACCTGCGCCGGGCCGCCCGCGACATCCTCCGCGCCGGCGACGGCCCCGGCGGCAACGCCCTCACAGTCCTGATCGCCGCCCTCGTCTGGGCGGCAGTCCTCGCTGGCCGCTGGCACCAGGCCCGTGGCCATCACCAGCAGGCCCACGCCGCCAACCTCGCCGTCCAGCACTTGCAGGGCGCCTACGACCAGGCCGCCGCCGAACACCTCGCCGCCCTTGCCCACCGCCAACCCACCCAGGAGACGATCAACGACCTCGCCCACGACCTCCGCGCCGCTATCCCCGACCATGCCGCACGGATCCTCGCCGACCCCACCTGGCCCGCCCTCGCCACCGTCCTCGCCGACGCCGAAGCCAGCGGCCACCAGCCCCGCCAACTCCTCACCGAGGCAGCCGCCCGCCGCGAACTCGCCACGGCTCGCCAGCCCGCCAAGATCCTCCTCGGTCGCATCCAGCACACCAGCCGCAACCCCAAACCCAACCGCGCCGCCGACGCCGCCCGCCTCCGCACCACCAGGCCCGTCGCACCCACACTCGGCACGGTTCAGCCTGCCCTGGCACACCAGTCCGGACTCAACCCCCAACGCCGCAAGCGCTGAACCCTGAGGCCAACGGCCCCAGAACGCGTAGAAGCGATTCGCCAGGCCACCACCGAACGACGGCCACTCAGCCGCCGACAGCCCCGCATCCCCATGCAACTCCCCAAGGAGAGCCTTGACCACTCCCAACCTCGTCAGCCGCAACATCATGAAGCTGCTGTTCGACGCGGACTTCGTCAACCGCGACGACACCAACACCTGGTCCCACCAGGACGGGCGCCCGTTCAGCGAGCCCGAGCAGGCCATCGCCGACGCCGCCGGAGAGGAAGAGCTCGAAGCCCTCTTCGACGTATACAAGCTCCTGCTGAAACGAGACCTCGTCGACCCGCTCGACGCCGTCCGCGTCCTCGCCTACCGGTACTGGATCGCACTTCCCGACCACGCCGCCACCAGCACTGACCTCGTCGCCACCATGACCGACCAGGACCGCGCCGAGTTCCAGCACCTGCTCGACCGTCTCACCCCTACTCAGCGCAGCGCCCTTCTCAAGGGCTGACCAACCCTCGCACCTCTGGCCGGACCACCATCCGGCCAGAGGTGTCGGTTCGATGTCCTCTTCGGCGATCGGGAAGCATCCCGACCCGGCGGACGTCGTGTGGTGCTTGCGA
>NZ_JAFLNG010000319.1 GCF_017427025.1 Streptomyces sp. FH025 | reverse complement strand
CGCGGGGGAGTCGGCGGCGCGCTGGGCGCGCGCGGCCTCGTCCTCCGGCGTGCGCGGCCAGCGGTAGCCGTCGGACTCGGGGAAGTGCCGGTCGTACGGGCCGCCGCGCCGGCGCCCGCGGGCCCGGCCGCGGCGGCGGTCCGGGTCGTAGCGCACCGCCAGGAAGACCAGGGCGCCGAGCAGCAGCAGCGGGAACAGCTGGTCGCCGTCGCCCATCGAGGAGAAGAACACCCCGGTGCCGATCACGGTCAGCAGCACCGCGCCGACCGACTGGCCGTCGACCCGGCCGGTGAGCACCCGCTGGAGCTCGGTGCGCCCGCCCCGGCCCTTGCCGTCGGCGCCGTCCTCGGTCGGGATGATCAGCCAGGCCAGGCCGTACAGGAACAGCCCGAGGCCGCCGGAGAGGCAGAGCACCACGGTGACCACCCGGAAGACCACCGGGTCGATGTCCAGATGCCGCCCGAGGCCACCGCAGACGCCGGCCACCACGCGGTGGTGCTCGGCCCTGGTGAGCGACGGGCGGTCAGGTTCCGGCGGGGCGGTGGGCCCGGCCTCCTGGATGCGGTGGTCCTCGGTCATGGACACCATCCTTCCGGCAGGGGGCGGGCGGACCCAACCGGGTACGGCCCTGCCCGTACCCTGACTTGTCCCTGATAAGGCCCAGGGGTACACCCTGATGCGCCCGCGGGCGCCCGCGTGGAACCATCGGTGGCGTGGCAGCACCCGGTTCCGACCCCCGACCCCTCGCCCCCGACGCCGCACCGTCGGGAGGCGGCGACCCGACCGCGCCCGACGGCGAGCGGCCGCCGTACCGCCGGCTCTACCGCAGCCCGCAGGGGCGGATGCTGGGCGGCGTCGCGCACGGCCTGGCGATGCACCTCGGACTGCCCGTCCGGTGGGTGCGGATCGCCTTCGTGCTGCTGTTCTTCGCGCAGGGGATCGGCGCGCTGCTGTACGCCGCGTTCTGGTTCGTGGTGCCGATCGGCATCGGCGAGGCCTCGCAGCGCGGCGGCGCGCACTGGGTGAACGTCAACGGCGTCTACATCCCGACCTCGCCGTGGCTGCGGCCGGGCACGCCGCTGACCAAGGCGGGCGGCGGCTGGGTCGGCCGCCTGCGGGAGCTGCTCCAGCACGCCGTCCAGGGCGAGCCGGCCGCCGCGCCCGCGGCCGCCGCCGAGGGCGAGTCCGCGGATGCCGCCCGGCCCGCAGCCAAGGACGGGCAGGGCGGCATCGGCCAGCTCGCCGCCCTGGTGATGGTCGTGATCGGCCTGATAGCCCTGCTCAACGTGCTCGGCTGGCAGACCGCCAAGCCCTACACCTGGCCGTTGCTGGCGATCGGTGTCGGCGTCGCGCTGGTCTGGCGGCAGGCCGACGACTCGCGCTGGCAGCGCTGGTTCGGCATCGAGGAGGGCGAGAAGCGGCGCGGCGCCTACACCCGGGTCGGCGCCGGCGTGCTGCTCGCGGTGGCCGGCACCATCGCGCTGCTCGCCATGCAGGGCAGCGGCTCCCCGCTCGCCGCGGTGGTCCAGGCCTCGCTCGCGGTGCTGGCCGGGGTGCTGGTCCTGCTCGGCCCGTACGGCCTGCGGATGTGGCAGGACCTCGGCGCCGAGCGCACCGCCCGCATCCGCGCCCAGGAGCGCGCCGAGATCGCCGCGCACATCCACGACTCGGTGCTGCACACCCTGACCCTGATCCAGCGTCGGGCCGAGGACCCCAAGGAGGTGCTGCGGCTGGCGCGCTCGCAGGAGCGCGAGCTGCGGCTGTGGCTGTACCGCCCGGAGGCCGCCGCCGAGGCCGCGCCGGACACCATGGCGGAGACCCTGCGCGCCGTCGTCGCCGAGGTCGAGGACCGGCACGGCGTCCCGGTCGAGCTGGTGGTCGTCGGCGACTGCCCGATGGACGAGAGGATCGCGGCACAGATGCAGGCCGCGAGGGAGGCGACCGTCAACGCG
This sequence comes from Streptomyces sp. FH025, assembly GCF_017427025.1. Classification (GTDB taxonomy): domain Bacteria; phylum Actinomycetota; class Actinomycetes; order Streptomycetales; family Streptomycetaceae; genus Kitasatospora. Next base: position 6,614 of record NZ_JAFLNG010000319.1, on the reverse strand, counting down.
GCCAAGTACGGTGGCGGGGGACCGGTCCAGGTCTACGCCGAGGTGGAGGGGAGGACGGTGTCGGTGTTCGTCCGCGACCACGGACCCGGCTTCGACCCCGACACGGTGCCCGAGGACCGGATGGGCGTGCGGGAGTCGATCGTCGGCCGGATGAAGCGCAACGGCGGTACCGCCAGGGTGCGGCCGGCGGCGGGCGGCGGCACCGAGGTCGAGCTGGAGATGGAGAGAACGAATGACTGAGGCAGGGCCGGAGCGCAGGGCCAGGGTCGTGCTGGTGGACGACCACCGGATGTTCCGGACGGGGGTCAGGGCCGAGATCGGCCGCACCGAGGTGACCGGCATCGACGTGGTCGGCGAGGCCGACGACGTGGACTCGGCGGTCCGCGTGGTCGCCGAGACCAGGCCGGACGTGGTGCTGCTCGACGTCCACCTGCCCGGCGGCGGCGGCGTCGAGGTGCTGCGCCGCTCCGTCGGGGTGATGGGGGAGCAATCAGGAGGGGCGGCGCGCAGCGCCTCGGACAAGGGTGGTGGCGGGCGACGGGAGGGCGTCAAGTTCCTGGCGCTGTCCGTCTCGGACGCGGCCGAGGACGTCATCGGCGTCATCCGCGGCGGCGCGCGCGGTTACGTCACCAAGACCATCACCGGCACCGACCTGGTCGACGCGGTCTTCCGGATCGCCGACGGCGACGCCGTCTTCTCGCCCCGGCTGGCCGGCTTCGTGCTGGACGCCTTCGCCGCCACCGACACCCCGCCGGTGGACGAGGACCTCGACCGGCTGACCCAGCGCGAGCGCGAGGTGCTGCGGCTGATCGCCCGCGGGTACGCGTACAAGGAGATCGCCAAGCAGCTGTTCATCTCGGTGAAGACGGTCGAGAGCCACGTCTCCGCCGTCCTGCGCAAGCTCCAGCTCAGCAACCGCCACGAGCTCACCCGCTGGGCCACCGCCCGCCGCCTGGTCTGAGGCGGCCCGGCGTCTCGAACGTCGTCAAGCCCGTCCGCTCGATCTCTTCGGGGCGGCCGGGCTTGTCGGTGGGTGGCCATAGACTCGATGTGCCATGAGTAGCCTCTTTGACGACCTTCCGCTCCCCGGTTTCGAGGCACCAGCCGCCGGGTCGAAGCAGCCCGCCGCGCCCATCGACGAGGAGCCTCCGCCGTACGAGGACGACGCCCCGTACGACGCGTACGAGGAGGCCATCCCGGACGGCCTGTTCCAGACCGACCATGCCGCCGAGGCCGAGCGGGACGCCTGGTACCGCAACGGCGCCGCCCGTACCGTGGTGGACCCGGCGCAGCTGCTGGAGGGGATGAACGACCCGCAGCGCGAGGCGGTGCTGCACGCCGGCTCGCCGCTGCTGATCGTGGCCGGCGCCGGCTCCGGCAAGACCCGGGTGCTGACCCACCGGATCGCCCACCTGCTGGGCGCCCGCGGCGTGCAGCCGGGCGAGATCCTGGCGATCACCTTCACCAACAAGGCCGCCGGCGAGATGCGCGAGCGCGTCGAAGCGCTGGTCGGCCCGCGCGCCCGGGCGATGTGGGTGTCCACCTTCCACAGCGCCTGCGTGCGGATCCTGCGCCGCGAGTCCAAGCAGCTGGGCTTCACCTCCAGCTTCTCGATCTACGACTCGGCCGACTCGCAGCGGCTGATGTCGCTGGTCTGCCGGGACCTCGACCTGGACCCGAAGCAGTTCCCGCCGAAGTCCTTCACCGCGAAGATCAGCAACCTCAAGAACGAGCTGATCGACGAGGAGACCTTCGCCGACCAGGCCGCCAACCCGATGGAGAAGAAGCTCGCCGAGGCGTACGCGCTGTACCAGCGGCGGCTGCGCGAGGCCAACGCGCTCGACTTCGACGACATCATCATGACGACGGTGAACCTGCTCCAGGCCTTCCCCGACGTCGCCGAGCACTACCGGCGCCGGTTCCGGCACATCCTGGTCGACGAGTACCAGGACACCAACCACGCCCAGTACATGCTGGTGCGGGAGCTGAGCGGCGGATCCGTCACGGCCGCGCCGAAGCGCACCGCGGACGGCGACTTCGTGAACCCGGCGGCGGCCGGGCGCCTGGCCGAGGTGCCACCGGCCGAGCTGTGCGTGGTCGGTGACGCGGACCAGTCGATCTACGCCTTCCGCGGCGCGACCATCCGCAACATCCTCCAGTTCGAGGAGGACTACCCGAACGCGACCACGATCCTGCTGGAGCAGAACTACCGCTCCACGCAGACCATCCTGAGCGCCGCCAACGCCGTCATCGAGCGCAACGCCAACCGCCGCGAGAAGAAGCTCTGGACGGCCGGCGAGCACGGCGAGAAGGTGGTCGGCTACGTCGCGGACGACGAGCACGGTGAGGCCCAGTTCATCGCCGACGAGATCGACCGGCTCACCGACAAGGGCGAGACCAAGCCCGGCGACGTCGCGATCTTCTACCGCACCAACGCCCAGTCCCGGGTGTTCGAGGAGGTGTTCATCCGGGTCGGCCTGCCGTACAAGGTGGTCGGCGGGGTGCGCTTCTACGAGCGCAAGGAGGTCCGGGACGTCCTGGCCTACCTGCGGGTGCTCTCCAACCCGGAGGACACCGTGCCGCTGCGCCGGATCCTCAACGTGCCCAAGCGCGGCATCGGCGAGCGGGCCGAGGCGATGATCGACGCGCTGGCCGCGCGGGAGCGGATCTCCTTCGCCCAGGCGCTGGTGCGGGTCGACGAGGCGTACGGGATGGCCGCGCGCTCGGCCAACGCCGTCAAGAAGTTCAACACCCTGATGGCCGGGCTGCGCCAGGTCGTCGAGTCGGGCGCGGGCCCGGCGGCGGTGCTGGAGGCCGTCCTGGAGGAGACCGGGTACCTGGCCGAGCTCCAGTCCTCCACCGACCCGCAGGACGAGACCCGGGTGGAGAACCTCCAGGAGCTCGCGTCCGTCGCCCTGGAGTACGAGCAGGACCCGGGCGAGTGGCCGGACGCCGGGGAGGAGGGCACGCCGCCGGTCGGCTCGCTGGCCGACTTCCTGGAGCGGGTCGCGCTGGTCGCCGACTCGGACCAGATCCCGGACGAGGACGAGGAGGGGCAGGGCGTCATCACGATGATGACCCTGCACACCGCCAAGGGCCTGGAGTTCCCGGTCGTCTTCCTGACCGGCATGGAGGACGGCATCTTCCCGCACATGCGGGCGCTCAACCAGGTCAAGGAGCTGGAGGAGGAGCGCCGGCTCGCGTACGTGGGGCTCACCCGGGCCCGCGAGCGGCTGTACCTGACCCGCTCGGTGCTGCGCAGCGCCTGGGGGCAGCCGGCCTACAACCCGGCCTCGCGGTTCCTGGAGGAGATCCCGGAGGCGCTGGTCGAGTGGAAGCGGACGGGGGCGGCGCAGGCGCCGGTCCAGCGGGGCTTCTCCTCGGGCTCCTCCTGGGGCAAGTCCTCGTCCGGGGGCGGGAGTTCGCGGTCCTCGTCCTCCTCGGCGGCCTCGCCGAAGGCAGGCTGGGGCCAGTCGGCCCGGCGCGCGGGCAAGGTCGTGGAGCGCGAGGCCGTCTCGCTCGCGGTCGGCGACAGGGTCACCCACGACACCTTCGGGCTGGGCACGGTGGTGGCCGTCACCGGTGTCGGCGACCGGGCGCAGGCCACGGTCGACTTCGGCACCGACGGGCGCAAGCAGCTGCTGCTGCGGTACGCCCCGGTGGAGAAGCTCTAACGGGGGTCCAGCCCGTTCGCGAGGAACCAGGGCAGCGGGTCGACCGGCCCGCTGCCCTGCGGGCGGATCTCGAAGTGCAGGTGCGGGCCGGTGCTGTTGCCGCTGCTGCCGACGAAGGCGATCACGTCGCCCTGCTTCACCGGGCCCTTGCGCACCTTGTACGCCCGCAGGTGGCAGAACCAGGCCTCGGTGCCGTCGTTCATCTTCAGCATCGACATGTAGCCGTAGAACGGGTTCCACTGGGTGCGGATCGTGCCGTCGGCGACGGCGTAGACCTCCGAGCCGCCGTCCACCGGGAAGTCGATGCCGGTGTGCCGGTTGGCCCAGTGGGTGCCGTCCGCGCCGAACAGTTCGCCGAGGCCGTGCTGGGCGACCGGCATGACCACCTTGGGCTTGACCGGCTCGGCGGTCGGCTGCGCCGTCGGGGTGGCGGTCGGCTGGGCGCTCGGGGCGTCGGTGGGCTGGGTGCCGGCCAGCGGCTGGCGGGCGTCGCCGCGCGAGGCCTGGGTCTGGTCGCCGCCGGCCAGGGCTTGCGCGGCCGCCTGCTGTGCCGACTGCTGGGCGGCCGCGCCGTCCGGGGAATCGGTCGCGCTCCTCGGTGCCGGGCCGCCTGCCTCGGTGTGCCGGTCCGTCTGGCCCTGCACCGTCATGGCCGCCGCCGCGGCGACTCCGAGCGCGGCCACCGACGGGAGCGCGACCCGTAGCAGCGCCGTGCGGGTGGCCGCCTTGGCGGCACCCCGGCGCTGGGCGCGGGACTGCTCGCGGGCGGCGAGGCGCAGCTCCGCACGGGTCGGACGGGCGGCTGCTTCGGGAGCCATCGGGGGCTGCCTCCTCGGTGGGCCTCGGGCACGTCGTCGGGCGAGGTGAAGACAGCCGTGACTGTAGCCGCAAGGTCGACGCCCCGGAAAAACCTCCGGTTGTCAAGGGTGCGGCCGGGGGGTCTGTGCGGAGGTTGCGCGCAGGAGGGGTATACCCGCTGGTAGCAAGGCCTGGGGCTGTGACTTTGCCCTCCTCTTCGGGGGCGGCACGGTGAACCGGGCCGGGTGGCGCTAATCTCCCCTCAGGTTGGTTGGTTATCGAGCGTTAACCGCACCCGTGGGCCCACGAGGTCCGGTCGGAGTGGACGACGAGGTCCAGGAGGCAGTGATGAGTGTGTCGGGGCCGATCCGTGTGGTGGTCGCCAAGCCGGGGCTCGACGGTCACGACCGTGGCGCCAAGGTGATCGCGCGCGCCCTGCGCGACGCCGGTATGGAGGTCATCTACACCGGGCTGCACCAGACGCCCGAGCAGGTGGTCGACACCGCGATCCAGGAGGACGCGGACGGCATCGGGCTGTCGATCCTCTCCGGCGCCCACATGACGCTGTGCGCGCGGGTGCTGGAGCTGCTGAAGGAGCGCGACGCGGAGGACATCAAGGTCTTCTGCGGCGGGATCATCCCGGACGAGGACATCGCCGAGCTCAAGGCGATGGGCGTCGCGGACATCTTCACCCCGGGCACGCCCACCCGGGACGTGGTGGCCTGGGTCGAGGCCAATCTGCGGGCCAGCTGACCTGCGGTACCGAAAGGCTGAGAGCGGGCCGGTCCGGTGAGGGCCAGCCCGCTCCGCCGCATTCAGCCCGCCGGTTCGGCCGGCCTCGGCTCGTCCGGCCTCAGCCCACTCGGCGTCGGTTCATCCGGCGTCAGCCCACTCGGCGTCAGTTCATTCGGCATCGAGTTCCTTCAGCATCGCGGCCCGGAAGCGGAGCGTCCCGGCCAGCCGGGCGAAGGTCTCCGACCAGGCGGAGTCGGGGGAGGCCTCGGCGGCCAGCTCCTCGACGGCGGCGGCCGTCTCCGGGGCGAGCGCGCGTTCCGTCATCCCGAGCACCCCGCTGTGGCTCCACGGGTACGCGCCGGAGGCGGCGGCCCGGGCCAGCGCCGTCACGACGGCGGTGGACAGCGGCGGCGTCCACGGGGTGGCACAGGCGCCGAGCAGCTGGAAGGCCTCGCCCACGCCGTGCACCTCGATGAAGGCGGCCGTCCAGGCGGCCCGCTCCTCCGGCGGGAGGACGGCCAGCAGCTTCGCCGGGGCGCCGGTGACCCGCGGGGAGCGGGCCCGGCCGGCGCCGCGGGCGGGCGGCACCGGGGCCGGGCCGAGCAGCGCCCGGGCCCAGTCGGCGTCGTGCTGGCGGACGGCGGCGCGCGCCCAGGCCTCGCGCAGGTCGTCGGCCCAGCTGCTGCTGGTCTCGTCCACGCTGTCGCCGACCCGCAGCCCGAGCAGCCGCTCGGGCGTCAGACCGGTGCTCCGCTGCCAGAGCGCGAGCGGCGCGGCGGCCACCACCTCGCCGAACCACCAGGCCCGCTCGCCGCGCCCGGTGGGGGACTTGGGCGCGATGCCGTCGCGCTGCATCCGCTCGTCGCACTCGGCGGGCGGGGTGACCAGCAGGTGGGTGCCGCCGTCGGCGAGCCGGACGGCGGCCCGCGCCCGCTCGGCCATCCGCTCCGCGAGGGCCGAGCCGGGCAGGGTGGAGAGCAGTTCGGCGGCGGTGGCCCGGACGTTCTTGCTGCGGTCGCCGAGGGCGGCCTCCAGGAACGGCTCGTCGGCGGGGGAGAGGCCGTCCTGCAGGGCGTCGAGGAAGAGCAGGCGGTCCTCGGCGCGCTCGGTGGACCAGGTGCCGCGCAGCAGCTCCAGCCCGGCGGCCGGATCGCGGCGGCGCAGCAGGGTGAGGTGGGTGACCCGTTCGGCGAACAGGCCCTCGTGCCACGGCCGGTCGTCCGCCGGGTCGTCCGACCGCTCGGTGGGTTCGGGAGCGGTGGTGCGCAGCACGAACCGCCAGTCCGGGTTCCGCTCGGCCAGCCAGCGGCCCAGCGGTCCGGCCAACGCGACGGCGTCGGGCCGCAGTTCGCTGCGCGCGCGGGCGGCGTCGAGCAGTCCGGGCACCAGCGCGGCGGGCGGCCGCAG
>NZ_JAFLNG010000318.1 GCF_017427025.1 Streptomyces sp. FH025 | reverse complement strand
GCGAAGCGTCACAGGACCGCAACAGTCGACGAATCCCCGCAGCCTGACCGGACGCCTCTGACGTGTTGACTTTCGTCGGAGCCTGGCGACCTTGGAGGCCGCCACGGCAACATGACATGCTAACGGCGGAATATTCATCAATTGCCCGATTTGACCGGTGCGGCCCAGAGCCGCCCTCACCACCGGTATCGGCACCCAGGGGAGACCATGACCAGCATCTCGCGCAGGACGGTGCTCAGTGCTACCGCAGCGACCGCAGCCCTCGGCGCGGTCGCGGCCTGTTCCAGCAGCGGATCCGGTACGGGGCAGAACTCCTCCTCTCCCTCCTCCGGCGGCGCTGCCACCACCCAGGGCGGCACCGCAGACCCGACCCAGGCGGTGGTCCCCAAGGGCACGCCGATCGGCGACGGCTCCAACGCGGACACCGGCCCGCAGCCGAACCAGCCCAAGCCCGAGAAGCTCAAGCCGGGCGAGCGCCCGCCGCAGTTCGTGGTGTTCTCCTGGGACGGCGCGGGCGGCACCGACGACGGCCAGTTCCCCCGCTTCCTCAAGCTGGCGGAGCAGTACAAGGCCACGATGACCTTCTTCCTCTCCGGCATATACGCCCTGCCCAAGGGCAAGGCCGAGCTGTACCACCCGCCGAAGCACTCGGTCGGCGCCTCCGACATTCCGTACCTGTCGGACGGCGCGGTCAAGAGCACCCTCAAGCTCGTCAGCCAGGCCTGGCTGGCCGGTCACGAGATAGGCACCCACTTCAACGGGCACTTCTGCTCCAGCCGCCCGGACAAGAACGGGGTCAACATGTGGACCCCGGAGGACTGGCAGAGCGAGATCGACCAGGCGATCTCCTTCGTCACCCAGTGGCGGACCAACACGGGCTTCACCGACGTCGACCCGCTCCCCTTCGACTACAAGAAGGAGCTCATCGGCGGCCGCACCCCGTGCCTCGAAGGGCAGAAGGCGCTGCTGCCGACCATCGCCAAGCTGGGCTGGAAGTACGACGCCAGCTCCTCGGGCGGCCTCCAGATATGGCCGCAGAAGGTGCAGGACGGCAAGGTCTGGGACTTCCCGCTCCAGTCCATACCGTTCCCGGGGCACACCTTCCAGGTCCTGTCGATGGACTACAACATCCTGGCCAACCAGTCCGGCGGCAGCACCAAGGGTGACCCGTCCAAGTACGGCGACTGGCGCACCCAGGCCGCCAACTCCTACCTGGCCGGCTTCGACCGGGCCTACAACAGCAACCGCGCGCCGTTCTTCATAGGCAACCACTTCGAGCAGTGGAACGGCGGCATATACATGGACGCCGTCGAGGAGGCACTCAAGACCATCGCGGGCAAGCCCGAGGTCCGGTTGGTCTCCTTCAAGCAGCTGGTCGACTGGCTGGAGGTGCAGGACCAGTCCACCCTGCGCAAGCTGCGCACGCTCAACGTCGGCCAGGCACCGGCCAACGGCTGGGAGAGCTTCCTCGGCGCCGCGGGCTGACGCTCCGCGCCGCGGCAGGGCCGTCGGAGACGGCCGGCGGGATGCTCACACCCCGCCGGCCGCGACCGTCCGGGCCGGACCGGCTATCCGGCGACGGGGGCGTCCGCGAGCAGGCTGCGAACGATGCGGTCGGCCCCGGCCTCTCCCCAGAGGATCGAGTAGTGGTTGGAGTCCGGCACCGGCGAGGCGGGGACCCGCTGCCGGTCCAGCCCGGACAGCCCGATCCGCTGCTGGTCGTACAGGCCCTGCGGCTCGTCGAGCAGCCCGCGTTCCGCCCAGAGCAGTTCGGCCGGGCAGGGCAGCCGGTGCACGGCGCCCATCGCCTCCTCGTCCAGCAGGACCTGGGCGCCGTCGGTCTGCACGGCCTCCAGCACGCACGAGGACCGCAGTTCGGGCTCGGTGCCGACGAGGTCGCGCTGGGTGTACGCGTCGATCCCCTCCGACCAGTCGTCGCCGAAGGCCGGGTGCCGGCGCCAGAACTCCCGGTAGGCGTCCCGGTCCGAGAAGGTCATCGACAGCCGGGCCAGGGCAGGACCGAGCACCGCGGCCAGGGCGTCCTCCTCGCGGACGCCCTCCGGAAGCGGGAAGCTCACCCCACCGTCCACCAGCAACACCCGGCGGACGAGTTCGGGGTGCCGGACGGCGGTCAGAGCGGTGACCCAGGCCCCCATCGAGTGGCCGACGACCGCGGTGGGCCCCAAGCCGAGGGCGGCGATCAGCGCGGCCACGTCGTCGGCGTGCCGGGTCAGCCCGTACGGTCCGGCGACCGAACGGCTGGCGCTGCGACCCCGCAGGTCGGGCGCGAGCAGGGTGACCCGTCCAGCGAGCCGGCGGGCGACCTCGTACCAGGCGAGGCCGTTGGCGGTGATGCCGTGCACCGCCACGACCGTCGGGGCCTCAGGCCGGTCGGCGGGCCAGCGCAGGACGGCCAGGTCCCCGCCGGGAACGGGTACGGTCAACTCCTCGGGCTTCAGGGACGACTGGCTCACGCGTGGGTACCTCCGGTCGGGTGGGCGGTCCGAACACCGGCCGGCGCGGGAGCCGAACGGGCGGATCGGGCGGCGCGGATGCGGGCAGGCAGTCTAGCCAGGCCACCGGGGAGCAGGTAGACCACGGCGACGAACAAGGTGCCGAGCAGGAACAGGGGTTGGGAGAGCGGCACGCGCAGGACCGCGGGCAGGTCCGCGACGGCGGTCGAGTTGGCGAGGTCCCCGAGCCGGTGGCTCGCCCAGGTGTAGAGGACGCCGCCGAGCAGCGGGCCCCAACGGGTGCCGGAGCCACCGAGGACCACCATGACCAGCAGCGCGAGCGTGGCGTCCGAGCTGGCGGCCTGCGGAGTGGCGCCGCCGGTCAGCAGCAGGTAGACCACCCCGCCCAGCCCGGCGAGCCCACCGGCCAGCACGAAGGCGACCAACTTGTAGCCGTAGGGCCGGAGTCCGAGCACCTCCACCCGGCGCTCGTTCTCCTTGATGCCCTCCCAGACCCGCCCGGCCGGCGAGTTGACGGCCCAGTGGACCGCGGCGACCGTCAGCACCAGGTAACCGACGGCGATCCAGTAGAGGTTGGCGGTGTTCTCGATCCCGAGCAGGCCCGGGGGCAGCAGGTCGGCCGGAGCGGAGCGGCCCTCCTCGCCGCCGGTGACGCCACCGGGGTTGCGCTGGACGAGGATCGAACCGGCCTGGGCGAAGGCGAGGGTGACCATGGAGAAACCGATGCCGGTGACGCGCAGGCTCACCGAGCCGAGCAGCAGGGCGAGCAGCACGGCGCACGCGACCCCGAACACCGCGGCGGCGGCGAAGGGGAGTTGCAGCTCCAGCATGCCGAGGTCGGTGGCGTAGAGGCCGGTCGCGAAGTAGAGCGCGTGGCCGAAGGAGAGCAGGCCGGTACGGCCGAGCAGGAGGTCGTAGCCGGTGGCGAGGGCCCCGTAGAGCAGGCACAGGGCGAGGAGTTGAAGACTTCCCGGGCTGCCGAGCGGGCCGTCGAGCAGTCCCGGGACGGGAAGCGCACTATATGGGGCGACAAGGAGCGTGATCAGCAGTGCGATCGGCCACCAGCGTAGCGCTCTGTGCATGCCTGTCCAGCGGTTAGTGATTGAACCACCCGTTCGAGGGATGGCGCCGGACTCGGCCTTGTGTTCACAATGGGTCTCGGCGAGGCCGGTGTCAGTCCCCCTCTCCACAATGGCGGTGTCGGCGGAGCTGGTGTCAGTCCCCTCTGCTGATATGGCGGTCGCGGCAGGGCTGGTGTCAGTCCCCCCTGCTGAGGTGGCGGCGCTGCGGGTGGCCGTGGGGCCACCGGTGCTCGTGATCGGAGTTTCGGCGCTCACGCGAGCCTCCCGGTGAGTCCACGGGGTCGGACCAGAAGCAGCACGGCGAGCAGGACGACGACCGAGAGGTCGCCGAGCCCGGCGCCGGTGTAGTAGTTGGCGAACTGCTGGACAAGACCGACACCCACCGAGGCGACGGCGGCCCCGGTCACCGAGCCCATGCCGCCCATCACCACGACGACGAAGGCGAAGATGAGCAGGCCGGTCCCCTGGCCGGGGCTGACCGAACCGAAGTAGAGGCCTCCGAGGGCGCCGCCCAGAGCAGCGGCCGCCCCGCCGATGGCGAAGACGAGGGTGAACGCCTTCCGGACGTCGATGCCGAGCGCCGTGACCATCGCCCGGTCCTCGACGCCGGCCCGGACGATCAGCCCGTAGCGGGTGCGGGCCAGGAACAACCGAAGAGTGAGCAACACCAGCGCGGCGGCGGCCACGAGCACGAAGCGGTTGACCGGGACGGTCGCACCGAGCACGCGCCAGGTGCCGGACAGCAGGGGCGGCTGGGGGAAGGGGCGGGAGTCTGCGCCCCAGATCCCCATCAGCAGGGCGGGTACGGCAAGCCCGACCCCGACGGTGGCGAGGATCTGGTCGCGTGGGCGGCTGTAGAGCGGCCGGATCAGGAAGAGCTCCAGAAGGACGGCGGCGGCCGTCCCGACCAGGGTGCCGAACGGCACCGCGAGCCAGAAGGAGAAGCCGGCCTCGGCGCCGGCCCACCAGGTGGCATAGGCGCCGATGGAGAGCAGGGCGCCGTGCGCGAAGTTGAGCACGTCCATCAAACCGAAGATCAACGACAGACCGGAGGCGACCAGGAAGTACAGCGCACCAAGACCGAGACCAGTACAGAAAAGGAGAACGACGGTGTCCATCAGGGCTTCACCTCCGCGGTGACGACAGGAGTGGCCGGGGAGGCGGCGGGCCGGGGCCCACCGGCGAGCGGGTGACGGGAGCCGACGCCGAGCAGGCGGCGGGCGGCCTCCTCGTCAGCCAACAGCTCAGCGGTGTCGCCCCGGTGGGCGGTCCGGCCGTCGGCCAGGACAGCGCAGGTGCCAGCCAGGCGGCGGACGAGGGCGAGGTTCTGCTCGACCAGGAGAACGGGCACGGCCTCGGCCGCTCGCGCCAGCACCTCGGCCACCTCGGCGACGATCTTCGGCGCCAGGCCCTTGGTGGGCTCATCGGCGATGATCAACCGGTTGCGGTTGAGCAGCGTCCGGCCGATCGCCACCATCTGCTGCTGGCCACCGGAGAGCGTCCCGGCCAACTGTCCGGACCGTTTCTTGAGTTCGGGGAAGAGCTCATGGACGAGTGAGTAGTTCGGCTCGTCCGGCTCGCCCCCGTCCCGGGCGGCGCGCTCAGCGAGGCGGAGGTTCTCGGCGACCGTCAGGCCGGCGAAGATCCCCCGGTCCTCGGGCGCGTATCCGATGCCATGTCGAACAACCAAGTGGGTGGGAAGAGAGGAGAGTTCGGCGCCTGCGAGGCGGATGTTCCCGGTGCGCGGGACGAGGCCCATGACGGCCTTGACCGTGGTGGTCTTACCGGCTCCGTTGCGGCCCAGCAGGGCGGTGACCCCGGCGGGGGCGACGTCGAGGTCGACGCCGTGCAGGATGTGCAGCCCGTCGATGACCACTCGCAGGTCGCGGACGGAGAAAAGGGGTTCGGCGGCGGACGGACGAGAGGGGGAGGACTGCGAGGAAGGCGACGGCGTCGAGGAGATCGGAGAGGAGGTGGTCACAACGCCTCACCCAGGTAGGCCTGTTGAACGGTCGGATCGGCCATCACGGCCTCAGGGGTGTCCAGGGCGAGCAGGGTGCCGTGGTGCATCACCGCCAGGCGGTCGGCCAGGCCGAGCAGGACGTCCATGTGGTGCTCGACCATCAGGACGGTCCGGCCGAGCTCGCGGTGGACGGAACGGATCAGCTCGGTGAGGGCCGGCACCTCCTCCGCGCTGACGCCGGCCATCGGCTCGTCCAGCAGGATCAGCCGCGGGTCGGAGACGAGCAGGACGGCCAGCTCCAGCTTGCGCTTCTCACCGTGCGAGAGCGACCCGGCCAAGGTGTCGGCGCGGTGGGTGAGTTCGGTGCGGTGCAGGGTGTCGGCCACCTGCTCCTGGTAGCGGTCGGCGCGGCGCCAGAGCCGGTACGAGGCACGCGGCCCGGCCGCCGCCTGGGCGGCCAGACGGACATGGTCGGCGACCGTCATCCCCGGCCAGAGAGAGGAGGTCTGGAAGGTACGGCCGAGCCCGCGGCGCGCCCGGGCGTGCACGGCCTCGGCGGTGACGTCCGCGCCGTCGAGGTGGAGGCTGCCGTGGCTCGCCGGGTAGATGCCGGAGATCAGGTTGAAGAGGGAGGTCTTACCAGCCCCGTTGGGCCCGATGAAGGCGATGAACTCGCCTTCGCCGACCGAGAAGGAAACGTCTTCGACGATCGGCACACCGCGCACGGACCAACCGAGTCCGTCCAATCGCAGCACGGGCGAGGAGGAGTGCTGAGAGGAGGGGTACCGAGAGGAGGAACGCGAGGAAGAGGAGGGCTGAGAGGAGCCGCTCGAAGAAGAGGAGGACGACGGCGAAGTGGAGGCAGCAGGAGCTGGCATCGGGATCAGCCCGCCATCGGGCTGACCGGCGGCGCGACCTCGTCCGCGGTCAGGGTCTTCTCCACCGAGGGCTTGGCAGCAGCCCCGGTGCCGGTCAGCCGGACCTGGAACATCGGCTGGAGGAGGGCGTGGTCCTCGGCGCGGACCGTGGTCGGCCCCTTCACCCCGTCGAAGCTCCACCCCTCCAGCGCCTTGACCAGGGCCGAAGTGTCATCGGTGGAGCCGTGGTTGGCCTCGACGGCGTGCACGACCATCTGGGCTGCGGTGAATCCGTCAGGGGTGAAGATGTCGGGCTTTCCACCGGCGGCGGTGACGGCCTCGGTCATGGCCTTCTCCACCGGGGTGCCCGCGGCGCCGTCGAAGTAGTGGTTCAGGAAGGAGATCTTCTCGGAGGCCGCGCCGAACAGCGGGTAGGAGGCGGCCACGTCCAGCCCGGTGACGACCTTGGTGTCGGTGAACACGTCCTGCTGGTTGAGCGCCGTCCACAGGGCCGACGCGGTGTCGCCGGCCCAGGCGACGAACAGCAGGTCGGGCTTGGCGGTCTTGGCCTGGGTCGCGAAGGGGGTGAGGTCGGTGGCGCTCGGCGGGGCGAGCACCTGATCCACCGTCGCGCCCTGGGCACCGAGCACGGCCTTCACGGCAGCCACGTTGGCCTGCCCGAAGGCGTTGTCCTGAGCGAGCACGGTGACCTTCTTGCCCTTGGCGTCACCGATGAACGAGGCCGCGGTCCTGATGTCCTGATAGGACTGGCGGCCGGAACGGAAGGTGTACTTGTTCAAGCCGGTGACCTTGTCGGCGGCGGCCGGGCCGCTGATGAAGAGCACCTTGTTCTGGGCCGCGATCGGTCCGACCTGAAGGGCGACGCCGGAGGCGGTGGAGCCCGCCAGGACCTTGTAGCCCTTGCCGATCAGGTCCTTGGCGGCGGACACCGCCTTGGCCGGGTCACCCGCGTCGTCCTGCTCCTCGAACTCGATCTTGTGCCCGTCGACCACGCCGGTGCCCTTGGTCGCGTAGCTCAGTCCGGCCTTGAAGCCGTCCAGGTACTGCTTGCCGTAGGCGGTCAGCGGTCCGGTCTTGGAGTACACCAGGCCGACCTTGACCGGGGCCTTCGCGCCACCGCCGTCCGCCGCGGCCGTCCCGGCGGTGCCGGCCTTGGCGCAGCCCGCTGCGAGCAGGACGCACGCCGCCGCGGCGGCGAGCTTCCGGGCCGGGCCGCCGGTCAGGGCCTCGCCCGGGCGGGCGCCGGAGGCGGTCCTGGTGGGGGCTGTGGTGCTGCGCATGGTGACCGACTCCTGAGGGTGCGGCGGGTGGATGCGGGAACCGTAGGTGTGCGGTGGGATCGGCGACATGTGCCCGGGTGACGTATCAGCCCATCGGGATGTGGCTCCGATCGACATACCGTCGAGTCGGCACCGCTCACCGGACACCCGGGTGTGGTCCAACGACACCGGTCCGTGCCAACCCATGGCGGTGGACGCCATGGCTGCGGCGGCCCGCGCCCGGTGACGGTGGAAAGGCGCGGAGCCCGTCCGACCGTGGCTCCCGACCGCTCCCACTCCCTCACGAGGTGACCCCTTGGACAAGGTCCTGGACTCCCCCGCCGACGCCGTCGGGGACATCCCCGACGGCGCGGTGCTGGCCGTAGGCGGCTTCGGCCTGTGCGGCATCCCGAGCACGCTGATCGGCGCCCTGGTGGAGGCCGGCGCCTCCGGGCTGCGCGTGGTCTCGAACAACTGCGGGGTGGACGACTGGGGGCTGGGCCTGCTGCTGCGGGCGGGGCGGATCGCCCGGATGACCTCCTCGTACGTCGGGGAGAACAAGGAGTTCGCCCGGCAGTACCTCTCCGGCGAGCTGGAGGTCGAGCTGACCCCGCAGGGCACGCTGGCCGAGCGGCTGCGGTCCGGCGGCGCCGGCATCCCGGCGTTCTTCACCCCGGCCGGGGTCGGCACCCAGGTCGAGGAGGGCGGGCTGCCCTGGCGCTACGCGGCGGACGGCTCGGTGGCCCTGGCCTCACCGCCGAAGGAGGTGCGGGAGTTCGGCGGCCGCCGGTACCTGCTGGAGGAGGCGATCACGGCGGACTTCGCGCTGATCCGGGCCGAGGTGGCGGACCGGCACGGGAACTGCGTGTTCCACGCCGCCGCCCGTAACTTCAACCCGCTCTGCGCGGCGGCGGGCCGGATCACCGTGGTCGAGGCGGACCGGATCGTCGAACCGGGCGAGCTCGCCCCGGA
>NZ_JAFLNG010000317.1 GCF_017427025.1 Streptomyces sp. FH025 | reverse complement strand
TCGGCGGAGGCGAGTTCGGCGCGGGGGTCGACCGGCAGCGGGCGGAACCGGGTGTTCCGTCCCGTCCCGTCCCGCCCGAGGCCGTTCGCAGCCGCTCGGAGCCGCCCCGAGCCGCTTCGCGGGGCGGAGCCGGGCGGAACCGGGCGGAACCGGGCGTCGGCTCGGCGGCGTCCTTCGGAGCAGAGCGGGCGGGACGGGGCCGTCGCGCCGCAGGACGGGAGGCATGGCGGATGAGCATCGTCGCGTGGATTGTGTTGGGCCTGGTGGCGGGGGCCCTGGCCAAGCTGTTGCTGCCGGGGAGGGACCCGGGCGGCCTGATCGTGACGACCCTGATCGGCATCGCCGGCTCCTTCGTCGGCGGCTGGATCGCGTCGCACTTCCTGCACAGGTCGATCACGGCGCACTTCTTCGACGGCGCGACCTGGGTGTCGGCGATAGGCGGCGCGCTGGTGCTGTTGATCGCCTACCGGTTGCTGTTCGGAAACTCGCGCCGCTGACCCGGCAGTTCGCTCGACATCCGGAGGCGGGCCGACCCCAGGGGGAGGGGCGGGCCCGCCTGCTCGGTTCAGGGCGCCGGCGCCGGCTCGGCGGTCCAGTCCGGCAGGTCCTCGCGGGCGGTGAGCCAGGCGGCCGGGACATCCGCGAGCCCGGTGCGGGCGGCGACCACTCCGGCCGCGATGGCGCAGGTGGTGTCCTGGTCGCCCCAGCCCTCCAGGGTGTGCCAGATGGCCTCGGGCAGCGAGTCCAGGTGCCCGGCGGCGGACCAGAGGGCGAACGGGACGGTGTCCGGGGCGGAGATCATCAGCCCCGAGCCGAGCACGTTGGCGGCGTGCCGGACGCTGGTGTGGCCGGGCAGCCGGGCGGCGATCCGCAGGCCGGAGCGGACGTCGCTCTCCGGCAGCCGCTCGGCGACCTCGGTCAGCAGCTCGGCCCGGTCGGGCCGGATCCGACCCCGGCTCCGGGCGGCGAGGGCCGCGGCGAGCGCCACCGCCACCGCCCCGGCGACCGCCTCCGGGTGGAAGTGCGTGGTGAGCGCCTGGAGTTCGGCCTGCCGGGCGGCCTCGTCGAGGTCGTCGGCGAACCAGGCGCCCAGCGGCGCGACCCGCATCGCGGCGCCGTTCCCGTACGATCCCTGGCCCTCGAACTGGCCCGAGGTGATGGCGCGCCAGTCCCCGCCGGCCTCGATCCCGCGCAGCACCCGGTGCATCGACGGGCCGTACTTGCGCCGGTACTCCCGGGTGTACTCGGCGGCGAACTCCCGGGCCAGCTCGTCCTGGTGGACCTCGCCCCGGGCCGTCAGGTGGCGGACGAGGACGAGGGCCATCGCGGTGTCGTCGGTCCAGTGCCAGGGGGCCGGGCGGACCAGACGGGCGGCCAGGGCGGCGGGCGCCTCTTCGGCCGGGACCGAGAACCACCGGTCGCCGAAGGCGTCGCCGAGGGCGAGCCCTTGCAGACTGTCCAGGACCGGACCGGCCGCACGCATGTCATCCTCCAGGTGAGATCAACTGTGCGCGGCAGTCTGCCGGATGGCCGGGGCGTCGGCGAGCGGATTTCCGCTCGGTCGCCGACGTCCCGATCCGTCCCGGTCCATCTCGATCAGGGCCGGTTCGTCACTTGGCCTTCAGGCCGCCGAGGATGATCTTCCAGACGGCCTCGAAGCGCTCGTCCGCGGTCGGCTCGGACCAGCTGGACGCGTAGGCCGGGTCGTGGAACGGGGAGGTGGCGTCGAAGACGGCGCGGGCGGTGGTCTGGATGTGAGTGAGCTTGAACTCCTTGCCGTCCGTGCCGTCGTGGATGATCTGGGCGATCTGCGTGACCAGGGTGCCGATGTGCGCCTCGACGGTGCCGCTGTTCTCCTCGACCAGCACCATGTAGGTGGCGAACAGCTCGGGGTCGTCCAGCGCCTTCTTGCGCTTGGCGGCGAAGAGGGTGGTCAGCCAGTGGTGCAGCCGCTCGGAGGCGGCGCCGGAGTCGGTCGAGATGGCCTCGAGCTCCTGGTGGGCCTGGTCGAGCCAGCGCTGGGTGACCGCCTCGCGCAGCGCGGCCTTGCTGGGGAAGTGGCGGTACACGCTGCTGTGGCTGACGCCCAGCTCGCGGGCGACGTCCACGACGGTGGCCTTGGCCGGGCCGAACCGCCGGAGGACTTCCTCCGCCGCGATCAGGATCTGCTCGGCGGTGAGTGTGGTGTCCGTGGTCACGGGGAGGGCCGTCCTTAGGTCGTGCGGTCGGGGTGGTGCGCGTTTGTTCGCACGTTCGCGCTGGTGGCGAGGGTCCGGCCGGTCAGCGTTCGCTGTCCAGGGTCGCCATCTGCGCGGCAGCGTACCGGTCGCCCGCGGCGGCACCGGCGGGGAAGGCCTCGTCGATGGCGGTCAGGTCGGCCGGGGTCAGGGTGACGTCCAGCGCGCCGAGAGCCTCGGTCAGGCGGTCCCGGCGGCGGGCGCCGACCAGCGGGACGACGTCCCGGCCGCGCGAGGCCACCCAGGCGATGGCGAGCTGGGCGACGGTGGCGCCCTTCGCGGCGGCGAGTTCGCGCAGCGCCTCGACGAGTGCGAGGTTGTGGGTCAGGTTGTCGCCCTGGAAGCGCGGGCTGTGGCCGCGGAAGTCGGTGTCGGCGAGCGTGCGGTCCGGGTTCCAGTGGCCGCTGAGCAGGCCGCGCGAGAGCACGCCGTACGCGGTGATGCCGATGCCGAGTTCGCGGGCGGAGGGCAGGACGGATGCCTCGACCGAGCGGGAGAGCAGCGAGTACTCGATCTGCAGGTCACTGATCGGGTGGACGGCGGCGGCACGGCGCAGGGTGTCGGCGCCGACCTCGGACAGGCCGATGTGGCGGACGTAGCCGGCCTTCACCAGGTCGGCGATGGCACCGACGGTCTCCTCGATCGGGACGTCGGGGTCGAGGCGGGCGGGGCGGTAGACGTCGATGTAGTCGGTGCGCAGGCGGCGCAGGGTGTACGCCAACGCCGTCTTGGTGGCGGCCGGGCTCGCGTTGTAGCCGAGCCACTGGCCGTCCGGGCCGCGCTGGGCGCCGAACTTCACGCTGATCTGCACGCTCGCGCGGTCGCGGCCGCGCAGGGCCTCGTGGATCAGCAGCTCGTTGTGGCCCATGCCGTAGAAGTCGCCGGTGTCGAGGAGGGTGACCCCGGCGTCCAGGGCGGTGTGGATGGTGGCGATGCTCTCGGCCTCGTCGGCCGGGCCGTACAGGTCGGACATGCCCATGCAGCCGAGGCCGAGGGCGGAGGTGACGGGGCCGGAGGTGCCGAGGGTGCGCTGTGCGGGGCGGGTGGTCGTGGGCATGAGTACTCCAGGGGCGGGCGCGGCGCCAGGTGGCGAGGGCGGTGTGACCCGGATCTCACTATGGCACGACAGCGAACAGATTTCAAAATCTGTTCGCTGTCGTCTGTTATCTGATTTTTGAAATCTGTCAGTCCGCGACCCGGCTGCGGTTCTCGTACGCGAGGTCGGTGTACTCGGGGTGGCGGAGCATCCAGCCCTTGATGAAGGGGCAAGTGGCCAGGACGGGCAGGTCCCGCTCGCGGGCGTCGTCCAGCGCGGCCCTGGCCAGAGCGCTGCCGATTCCCTGCCCCTCGAAGGCGGGCTCGACCACGGTGTGCGGGTAGACCACCAGGTTGTCGCTGCGCAGGTACTCGGCGAACCCGGCCAACTGGTCGTCCACCCAGGCCTCGAAGCGGTTCCGGTCCGCCGCGTCACGTACCGAGAGGGTCATTGCAGGCTCCTTGCTGTCGGAAAGTCGGAAAGTCGAAGATACGGGGCCGGGCCCGGCCCCGCTCCATCATCGAGGGGCCGGCGCCTCCCCGCCCAGCCGTTGCCCTGCCGTGTCCGACGTTCTCGTCGGCGGTCCCCACTCCTCGCGCCCGCCCGGCGAGCGCAGCAGGTAGGCGCGGGCGGGCGGCAGGTTGCGCCACACCGTGCGCTCGCCCAGCCCGTACGTCGCCTCGAAGCGGCGCAGCAGTCGCACCACCGCCCGGTGGCGGGCGCCCCGGCGGGGCCCCGAGGCGAGGGTGCGCGCCGTGGTGGTGCCGAGGTAGCTGAAGTACGTCAGCTCGCCGCCGGGCACCAGCAGTCGCAGGTAGAGGTCGAGGATGTTCCGGACCTGGCCCGGCTCGAAGTTGGTGAACGGCAGCCCGGACACGATCACGTCGTACCGCTCCGCAGCGCCCTCGGCCGCGCTCCCCGCCGCGCCCTCCGTGGTGCTCTCCCCGGAGGCCGCCTCCGGCAGCTCCTCCACCCGGCAGGCCGACAGGCGCACCGCCACCCCCGGCTGCCGGGCGGCCAGCACCGGATCCTCCCGCAGCCGATCGGCGAACCGCGGGTTCGCCTCGACCACGTGCAACCGGTCGCCCGGGCGCAGCACACGGGCCAGCCGGCGGGTGACCACGCCCGTTCCGGCGCCGACCTCCAGCACCGAGAGGGGCCGGTTCGGGCGGCTGGTGACCGGCACCACCAGCGCGTTCACCAGCTCCGCGCCGCTCGGTGCCAGCGCGCCGGTGTCGTGGAAGGTGCGCAGCGCCTCGGCGAGGAACAGCAGGTGGTCCCCGCCGTTCGGCGAGTCGGGCGAACTGCGTTGCCGTGGAAGGGAATCGGGGAGGTGGCGGAGCGGTTCGGTCGTCATGTCGTCGACGCTAGGGAGGCCGTGGCGGCTTCGGATCGGCCGGTGAGCGGTGTCGCCCCCCGACGAAAGTCGAGGGTGCGGCTGCCCGGGAGGAGGAGGTGTCCCGCCACCCGCCCGCCCGTAGCATCGAGCCGGTCGGACGGACAGCCAGTTGGACGGCCGGGCGGCTGAACATGCAGACGTACGGGCGGTCGGACGCACGGATCGTCGGACGGCCGGAGGGTGGGAAC
The DNA here is from genome assembly GCF_017427025.1 of Streptomyces sp. FH025. Taxonomy (GTDB): domain Bacteria; phylum Actinomycetota; class Actinomycetes; order Streptomycetales; family Streptomycetaceae; genus Kitasatospora. The sequence continues at coordinate 3,770 of NZ_JAFLNG010000317.1, read as the reverse complement.
GGAGGGACCAGATGCGCACAGGTCTGCTCGGCTGGTACGGCCCGGGCCGCCGGCCCTGGACGGAGACGCTGCTGCTGCTCGGCATCCTCGCCCTCGCCGTCGAGGAGGGCCTGTCCCAGTGGCTGCACACCGACGGCCCGCTGCGCCCGGCCCGGACCGCCGTGGTCGTGCTCGCGGCGCTCTCCCTGCTGTTCGCCCGCCGTTATCCGGTGGCCTCCGCCGTCCTGCCGGTGCTCACCGGCGGCCTGTTCAACCGAGCCTTCCCGGGCCTGTTCAGCGTCTACTACCTCGCCTTCCTCGGCCGGACCGGTCCGGCGGTGGCCGGCGGCGCGGTCATCGCCGTGCTCAGTGCGGTCCGCGCCGACTCACTGGTCGGCTGGGCGGGCTCCACCGGATCCCAACTCCTCGTCCAGGCCGCCACCCTGTCCTTCGGCCTGTGGTTGCACGGCCGTCGGGTGCTGATCCGCACCCTGCACGAGCAGGTCGAAACACTCCGCCGGGAGCGGGAGTTGCGCGCCGAGCAGGCCCGCGCCGCCGAACGGGCCCGGATCGCGCGGGAGATGCACGACGTGCTCGCCCACCGCCTCAGCCTGTTGGTGCTGCACGCCGGGGTGCTGCGCGACCAGGCCCGGGCCGGCACCGTCGCCGCCGACCCGGACCGCCTCACCCACCGCCTGGAACTGCTGCGCACCACCGCCGCCCGCTCGCTCGACGACCTGCGCGACGTCCTCGGCGCCCTGCGCGCCGACCCGCCGGCCCGGTCCGTCGAGGACGGACCGCCCTCGGCGGCCGGGACTGCGGGTGTTCCGGCGCCCGCCCTGCGCGACCTCACCGAGCTGGTCGGCGAGGCGACCCAGGCCGGTCAGCGGGTCGAACTCGCCCTCTCCGGCGACCCGGAGGCAGTGCCGACCACCCATCGGCTGGCGGTGCACCGGGTCGTCCAGGAGGCGCTGACCAACGCGCGCAAGTACGCGCCCGCCGCGGCCGTCACCGTCCGGGTCGACTACGGCACGACGGCCACCGCCGTCGAGGTCCGCAACGGGCCGGGCGGGGCGTCGTCGAAGGGTTCGGGCACCGGCGGCGGGTACGGACTGGTGGGGCTCCGTGAACGGGTCGGCGCGTTGGGCGGCCACCTCGACGCGGGCCCGGACGGTGCCGGCGGCTTCCGGCTGTCCGCCCGGCTGCCCGCGTCCGGGCGCTCGCCTCATGCGGTGCCGCCCGCGTCCGGGCGCCCGCCTCGCGCGGTGCCGCCCGTGGCTGACGCCTTGAATCCCGCTGGAGGCGCCGGTCGTGATCCCGCCCGGGTCCCCGCCGACGACCCGGGTTCCGATTCGAGTTCGCAGCCGAAGGACACCGCATGATCCGCACGATGGTGGTCGACGACGACGCGCTGGTGCGCCTCGGCCTGGTGGACCTGCTCGCCCAGGACCCGGCCCTGACCGTGGTCGCCGAGGCCGCCGACGGGCTGGAGGCCGTCGAGCTCGCGCGCAGCCACCGGATCGACGTCGCGCTGATGGACATCCGGATGCCCCGGCTCGACGGCATCGCCGCCACCCGGCGGCTGCGCGAACTGCCCGACGCCCCAAGGGTCATCGCGCTCACCACCTTCGACCTGGACGAGTACGTGTACCAGGCGCTCGCCGCCGGGGCCGACGGCTTCCTGCTCAAGGACACCCCGCCCGCCGAGATCGCCAGGGCCGTCCACGTGGTCGCCGGAGGCCAGGGGATGCTGCACCCGGCGGCCGCGCGGCGGCTGATCGACCGGTACCACCGGGCCGGCGCGCCCCGGGCGGTCGCCGCCCGCGGCCGGGTCGCCGGGCTCACCCCGCGTGAGACCGAGGTGCTGCGCGAACTCGCCGACGGGCTTTCCAACGCCGAGATCGCGGGCGTCCTCGGGATGCGCGAGAGCACCGTCAAGGCGCACGTGAGCCGGATCCTCACCGCGCTCGGCGTGGGCAACCGGGTCCAGGCCGCGCTGCTCGCACGCGATGCGGGGCTGGTCGAGGACGGTGCCTGAGCAGCGCGCCGACGGGCGCTCGCGGGGGCGGACCGGGGCGCAGTGTCGGGCGGAGTTCACGTGGATGTCGCCTGGGCTTCGGAGCGGGCGTTGCGACGGGCTTCCCTGAGCCGTGGCGTGCCTCCGGTTCGTACCGTCCGCTGAGACGAGGTCACCCATCCGGCGTGGAAATGCCGTGCCTTGGCGGTTTGCGCTGCCGAACCCGGGCGGCGGGTCCATGGTGGAGATGGGCGCGATCCGGCGACCGCGCCCGCGCGCCGATCCAGGCCCGCGCGCCGAGCGCCTGCCGCCGCTTTCCGACGGGTGCCCGAGGCCGGGGCCCGTACCGGCACGCTGGGAGCAGGGCCACCTCGCAGGAAACCGAACGGTTCTTCTAGGCTCACATCTCGGCTTCCCTGCGGCGGTCCGGCCACTGCGCCCGCCGTCAGGAGGCCGCCGTCCACGGGGCTCCGGGCGGACCGGGGCCGCCGGATCGAGCGAGGAGGACGCAATGACAAGCACGCCGCCCAGCCGTTCCACCGCACTTGGGCCAGAGGGGCCGTTCCACCGGGCCGTCCATCATCCGGGCCGACCGGTGCGGTCCGGCCGAGCCTGGTACCCGGGCGGCAGCGGTCAGCCGGTACGGCCGCTGAATACCGGCGGCGGCCGCGGAGGCGAGCGTTGAGTCCCCAGATCGTCGGGTCGCCGGCCGCTCCGGGCGCGGCCGCGGAGCCCGACCGCGCACCCGTGACCGTTCCGGCCGCCACCGACGGCGATGCCCTCGCCACCACCACCACTTCCGATACCGCCGTTGTCAGTACCACCGCGGCCCTGCCCGGCCTGCCGCAGGCGCTCAGCGCCCGGGCCCGTACCCTCGCCGGTGCCGTCCGGCGTCGCTGCGCCGACCTGGCCCGGATCGAGTCGCCGAGCGGTGACGCGCCCCGACTGGACGCGCTCGCCGAGGAGTTGGCCGACGGGTTCCGCGCCACCGGAGCCACCGCCCGCCGCGAACCCGGGCCGGCCGGTGACCACCTCGTACTGGAGTGGGAGGGGCGGGACGAGACGCTGCCCCACCTGCTGATCGTCGGCCACCACGACACCGTGTGGCCGGTCGGCACCCTGGCGGACTGGCCGGTGGCCGAGCAGGACGGGTGGCTCTCCGGGCCCGGCGTGGTCGACATGAAGGGTGGACTCGCCATCCTGGAAGGCGCGTTGGCGCTGCTCGCGGACCTGGGTCAGCGGCCTCACCGGGCCGTGCGACTGGTCGTGGTCTCCGACGAGGAGGTCGGCAGCCCGGACGGGCGGCGCCTGGTCGAGCGCCAACTGCGCGGCGCGGCGGCGGTACTGGGGCTGGAGCCGCCACACCCGGACGGCCGGTTGAAGACCGCGCGGCGCGGCAGCACCAGGGTTCGGCTCACCGTGACCGGGCGGGAGGCGCACGCGGGCAACGACGCGCACGACGGGGTGTCGGCGGTGGACGAACTCGTGGATCAGCTCGTGGCCGTCCGCAGCCTGGCGGGCCAGCCCGGTACCGAGCTCAACGCCGGTCGGATCAGCGGAGGTTCGCGGGCCAACGTGGTCGCCGGGCGGGCCGAGGCCGAGCTCGGCCTGCGGTTCGCCACCGCCGAGGCGCAGCGCCGTACGCTCGACCACCTCGCCCGGCTCACCGCGCTGCGACCGGGTGCCCGGGTGCGGACTGAGGTGCTGTCCAGCCGTCCTGCCTGGCCCGAGCGGACCGGCAACCCGCTGTTGCGGCACGTGCGTTCGCTCGCCG
>NZ_JAFLNG010000316.1 GCF_017427025.1 Streptomyces sp. FH025 | reverse complement strand
TCACCCCTCTCATCACTTCCGGGACGGTCAGTTCACTTCCGGAACGGTCAGTCCTCTCCGTCGACCCGCCCGATCGCGCCGCCGGCGCCACTGGCCACGCCGGCCGCCATGTCCGGCTGCACGTGGATGACGCCGTAGTGGTAGCCGTGTCGGCGGTAGACCACGCTCGGCAGGCCGCTGTCCTTCTCCACGAACAGGTAGAAGTCGTGGCCGACCAGCTCCATCTCGTAGAGCGCCTGGTCCAGCGCCATGGGGGCGGCCGAGTGGGTCTTCTCGCGGACCACCAGCGGGCCTTCGCCCTCCACTTCCAGGGATCCCATCATGGTCTTGCGGACGGCCCCGCCGGCCTCGCCCTCCATCGCGGCCGTCTCCGGCAGCGCGGCCAGGGCCGCGGTCGCCTCGGCGACGCTCATGGGGGTGCGGCCGTTGGCGCCGCCCTTGTGCACTCGACGCCGGTCCGCGGACTTGCGCAGCTGCGCGTCGAGCTTCGCCGAGGCCAGGTCGAGCGCCGCGTACGGGTCGCCGGCGGCGGCTTCGGCCCGGATCACCGGGCCTCGGGTACGGAGAGTGATCTCCACGCGGTCGGACCGGCCGGCCTGCCGCGGGTTGTGCTCCTTGGACACCTCGACGTCGAGGCTGATCACCTTGCCGTCGAACTTCTGGACCTTCTCCAGCTTCTCGGCCACGTGCTCGCGGAACCTCTTGGGCACCTCGGTCTTGCGGCCCTTGACGACGATGTCCACGCAGAACTCCGATCCCTCGTGCTGACGCCGATCCGGGTGCTACCGGACCGGACTGAGATCCAGCTGGACCAGCCCATCCACTGCCGGCCCCCCGCCCCCGCCGCCAGCGGCGGAAACGACTGGCCTCTCACCTCACTTCCTCCCCACCAGGGACTCTTGAAACCCCCTGGAGCCTTATCGAACACCTCACACGGGGTTTTCGCCTCCCCGGGCGAGAAGGTGGGTATGACCCGATACTGCGGTCGGGCGGTCAAGCTGGTGCACCCTGTCTACCCTCTCGCGGGTGAAGTATGGGTAAATACCTAGACAACGCCCCCCATACGGCGCATCCTTTGCTGACTCTCCGTGCCTGCCGCCGCCAGGAGCAGCCGTGCCACCGTCCTCCTCCACCACCCGTCCGCCGTCCCCCCGGGGATCGTTCGGCCACGCACTGGCCGGCTTGCTGGACGTCCTGCTCCCCTCGGACTGCGTGGGCTGCGGCGCCGAGCGCACCCAGCTCTGCCCGGCCTGCCGGCGCGTCCTGACCGCCTCCCGGCCCGGCCCCACCGCGCTGCCCTGGGCGCACGCCGCCGCCCCGTACGCGGGCCCGGTCCGGCAGCTGCTGCTCGCGCACAAGGAGCGCGGCGCGCTGCGGCTGGCCGGCCCGCTCGGCGAAGCGCTCGGACGAGCGGTGTGCTCCGCGCTGGGCACCCGGGCCGGGGCCGCGCCGCTGCTGCTGGTCCCGATGCCCTCGGCCCGCGCGGCGGTCCGCGCCCGCGGCCAGGACCCGACGCTGCGGCTGGCCGGGGCCGCCGCCCGCTCGCTGCGCCGGGCCGGTCTGGACGCCCGGGCCACGCAGCTGCTGCGGCACGCCCGTCCGGTCGCCGACCAGAGCGGACTGAACGCGGCCGAGCGGCGGCGCAACCTGCACGGCGCGCTGACCGTCCTGCCGCGCGTCCGGCGCGGCCTGGCCGGCCGTCAGCCGGTGCTGGTGGACGACCTGGTGACCACCGGGGCGAGCCTGGCCGAGGCCGCCCGGGCGCTGGCCGCCGCCGGGCTGCCCGCCCGGGCCGCCGCCACCGTCGCGGCCACCGGGGTGCGCCCTGAGGGCTGAACGGCCCGCGGAGCAGCCGGACGAGGCGTCAGCCCGTCGGCGGGCGCGTCAGCCCACGTAGAAGAAGGACCGGACCTTGTCGACGAACTGGGCTTCCCGCCACTGGTTGTTGACCAGCCGGTAGACCCGGCCGTCGGTCATCATCGCGAGCACCGGCGGCGCCGGGGCCAGGGTGTCCCCCCGGGACTCCGAGGCCGAGATGCTCCCGATGCTGTCGCCGCCCTGCAACTGACTGTCCGTGCTCTGCGAACCGTCGGTGCTGATGTAGTACAGCTGCGGGGTCCGGTCGGCCTCCTTGCCGAGCACCAGCAGCTGGTCGGCCTCCGCCCAGGTCACCGAGGTGACCTCGGTGAGCGAGGGGGCCGCCCGGCGCAGCGAGGTGATCTTCGCGGTCGGCGCCTCCGGGGTGCCGCCGTGCACCACCAGTCCGAACATCAGCGAGGTGGTACCCAGGCCCGGGGTCTTGACCACCAGGGCGGCCCGGAGGCCGTCCGAGGAGATCTTCAGCCCCTGCACGGTCTGCCCGGTCAGCCCCTCGACCGGCACGGTGTACGCCTTGTTGCCGCGCACCGTGACCACCCGCTGGGCCTGCGGGTTGCGGTCCACCACCCAGAGGTCGCCGCGGCCGTCCCAGCTGGGCGAGGCGAGGCCGTTGTCCTTGTCGGCGGTCTTCCCCGGGGAGCTGAGCACCGGCTCGGGCATCGTCACCGTGCTGTCCAGCAGCGCCACCGTGTAGAGCTGGTGGGCGTCCCCGCTGATCACGGCGGCCCGGGAGCCGTCCCGGCTGACCGCGATGACGCCCTGCTGGGCCCCGCCGCCCGGCTGCGGCTTGCCGAGCACGCCGTGCACCGGGTCGCCGGTACGGGCGTCGCCGGTCACCATCAGGGCGCCGTTGTCGGCCCGCTGGTAGTACAGCTGCACCGGCATCGGCCCGGACAGCGCGCCCGGCCCGGTGGCCGGGACGTCGGTGCGGCTGGCCGTGCAGGAGCCGCGCGGGCCCTTCAGCTCCAGCCGCTCGACCTGCCCCTTGCCCTGGTCGGCGAGGGTGTAGAAGAGCTGGGCCGCCATCCGGCGGCAGGCCATCGGCTCGCCGAGGTCCGTCCCGCCGAGCTGCACGTGGGCGACCCGGCTGTCGTCGATGCCGACCTTGTCGACCGTGGTGCCGGCCGGGAACGCCGTCCGGACCACCGGCGAGAGCCAGGTCGAGGGCCCGGTGACGAGCGCCCTGACCGCCGAGGTCAGCGGGTCTATCCGGCGCCGCAGGTAGATCGGGTCGGCGATCAGCACCTCCTGGCCGGTGTTCCCGGTCGGGGCGGCGGACGGGTCCGGGGCGGTGTAGAAGAACCGCTCGGCCTGCCGGAAGCTGTTCCGGAAGTTGGTCTGGTTCATGATCACGCCGGGCGGCAGCCGGTCGATCCGCCACTCGCCGTCCTTCTCCCGGACGAGGGTGAAGTCGGACGTGTTGTTGTTGTTCGCCCCGGCGACCGGCAGGTACGAGTGCTTCTCGTCGACCGTGGCGACCATCTGCCCGCTCACCGTCGCGGAGGCCGTGGTCGCTGCGTCGGAGACGTCCTGGGTGAGCACCTTGACGGACGTGGCGGCGAGCACCTGGATGCCGGCGTCCGGGTTCCAGGTCGCCGCGGCGCTCTCGGTGAGGTACTTGCGCGCGGTCTCGTAGCCCTCGTCGGCCGTCACCGCGTCCAGGAACCCGGTCAGCAGCTCGCTCGGCTTGGCGCCCTTGCCGGGCGCCACCGGGTAGACCCTGGCCTGAAGGTTCTTGTCGGCCGGCCCCTGGGACAGCTCCACCTTGGTGATGCCGCCGGAGTCCGGCATGGCCGCACAGCCGCTCGCCACCAGGGCGCCGAGCACCGTGCCGGCCACCGCGACCAGCCGCGGCTCAGTCCTGCTGCTCGTCCTTCGCACGCTGCGACCCCTCCAGGTCCGTCCCACCCGTCGCGTACGGCTCCGCCGTCCGCTGTGCCACCGACGGCCGTCCGGGCGTCGGGTCCACCATGACCTGGGCGCCGGTGGCGCCGTATCCGGCCCCCGCCGTCCGCACGTCCGAGGGGTCCGAGCGCGGCCCCTCGGGCAGTCGGCTCCGGCCCAGCCCGGGGCCGATGTTCAGCACCCCGCCGAGCCCGCTGCCCAGTCCGTTGCCGGATCCCTCGGGCGCCTCGGTCTGTTCCTCGGCGGCGGTCAGCGCCGTGGAGCCGGCCGGGGCGATCGCCCGCCGGTACGGCGCGCCGTAGGTGCCCAGGCCCCGGTTGTTGCGGGAGTCCTCCGGCTCCAGCCGGAACGGCGCCCGGCTGATCTCCCCGCCGCGGGTGCGCGGCAGGGTGAGCCGGAAGTGCGAGCCGCCACCGGGCTCGCCCCAGGCCTGGAGCCAGCCGCCGTGCAGGTGGGCGTCCTCGACCGCGATGGACAGGCCGAGGCCGGTGCCGCCGGTGGTGCGCACCCGGGACGGGTCGGCCCGCCAGAAGCGGTGGAACACCCGGGACGCCTCGCCCGGTTTGAGGCCGATGCCGTAGTCGCGCACGCCGACCGCGACCGCGCCGTCGGCCGAGCCCAGCCGGACCACCACGTCACGGCCCTCGCCGTGCTCCAACGCGTTGACCACCAGGTTGCGCAGGATGCGCTCGATCCGGCGGGAGTCCACCTCGGCCAGCACCGGCTCGCCGTCGCCGCGGATCACGATCGCACTGCCCTTGGCCTCGGCCAGCGGCTCGGCGGCCTCCACCACCCGGGCGACGATCTCGCGCAGGTCGACCGGCTCGGCGTCCAGGATCGCGGCGCCGGCGTCGAAGCGGCTGATCTCCAGCAGGTCGGCCAGCAGCGACTCGAAGCGGTCCAGCTGGCCCTGCAGCAGCTCGGCCGAGCGGGCCGCCATCGGGTCCAGGTCCTCGCGGCTGTCGTAGATCAGGTCGGCGGCCATCCGGACCGTGGTCAGCGGGGTGCGCAGCTCGTGCGAGACGTCCGAGACGAACCGCCGCTGCACCCGGGACAGCTCCTCCAGCTGCCGGATCTGCGCCTGGAGGGCGTTGGCCATCCGGTTGAACGACTCCCCGAGGCGGGCGATGTCGTCCGTCCCGGTCACCTTCATCCGCTCTTCCAGGTGCCCGTCGGCGAGCCGCTCCGAGATGCCCGCGGCCATCCGCACCGGGGTGACCACCTGGCGCACCACGACCCAGGCGATGACGCCCATCAGGATCACCACGAACACGCCGGCGGTGGCCAGCGTCCCGGTGATCAGGTTGAGGGTGTCGGTCTCCTGGCCGAAGGAGAACACGTAGAACAGCTGGTAGCTGGTGTCGGCCGGGCCGATGAACTGCATGCCGAGGGCCAGGCCGGGTTCGCTCGTACCGCCGCTCTCCGGGGAGCGGTGGATCCTGGTCGGCTGGTCGAACATCTGGCCGGGCTCTTCGTAGAGCTTGGCCCGCAGGCTGTCCGGGACGCTGCTGGGCTGGATGTCGCCCGAGTAGCGCGGCGCGAAGCCGGCCGTGTCCGGGACGACCGCGCCGTTGCCGGGGGCCATCGCGATCACCGAGTAGACCGTCTGCCCGCTCGCGGCCAGGTCGTTGACCTGCCGCAGCAGCCAGGTGCCGGTCTCGGCGGTGGTCGGGTCCGCGGTGACCCGCAGGTTCTGGTCCCGGGCCTCGTCGATCTTCTTCTGCTCGACCTGGAAGCCGATCCGGGCCTGTGCGCGGGCGGCGTCCAGCTTGGTCTGGAGCAGGCCGGTGCGCACCTGCGCCATCACGACCACGCCCAGCACCAGGACCACCGCGATGGACAGCAGCAGGGACACCGCGACCACGCGGACCTGGATCGACCGGCGGTACAGCGCGGCCACCCGGTGCGTGGGACGACGGAACTGACGCTTCAGCAGGGCGATCACTCCGGACAGGCCTCGTCGGCGGCGGGTGGTCGAACTCAACACGTCCCCGCGCACGGCCTCCGCCCCGCCGGTCGCGGAACCCGACGGGGTGTCCTCAGCCCGCTCGGTCACGTCAGCTGGGTCCGGCCTTGTAGCCGACGCCACGGACGGTCACCACGATCTCGGGGCGCTCCGGGTCCTTCTCGATCTTCGAACGCAGCCGCTGCACATGGACGTTGACCAGGCGGGTGTCCGCCGCGTGGCGGTAGCCCCAGACCTGCTCCAGCAGCACCTCGCGGGTGAACACCTGCCAGGGCTTGCGGGCCAGCGCGACCAGCAGGTCGAACTCCAGCGGGGTCAGCGGGATGCTGCGGCCGTCCCGCTTCACCGAGTGGCCGGCCACGTCGATCACCAGGTCACCGATGGTCAGCTGCTCGGGCGTCGGCTCCTCGGCGCGGCGCAGCCGGGCGCGCACCCGGGCCACCAGCTCCTTGGGCTTGAACGGCTTGGTGACGTAGTCGTCGGCGCCGGACTCCAGGCCCACCACCACGTCGACCGTGTCGGTCTTCGCGGTCAGCATGACGATCGGGACGCCGGACTCCGCCCGGATCTGGCGGCAGACGTCGATGCCGTCCCGGCCGGGCAGCATCAGGTCGAGCAGGACCAGGTCGGGCTTGGACTCCCGGAACGCGGCTAGCGCCCTGTCCCCATCCGCGACGAAAAACGGCTCAAAACCCTCACCACGCAGCACGATGCCGAGCATCTCGGCCAGTGCGGAGTCGTCATCAACGACGAGGACGCGTCCCTTCATGGGTCCATCTTCTCATTACCGGATTGTGACCTGCCGCACAGCAGTGCCAATACTCCACAACGGCCAACTCCCCCACCGGCGAATTCAGGCCATACCGGGCGAATAGTCCCCGTCAGAGCGTCTCCGAACGGTCCGGAAACCGCCGTCCGACCCCCTGGGCGGTCCCGTTGCCGATCAGCAACCGGATACCCCTGGGGCCTCTCCGGGCCCCATGGCACGATGGGCGCTGCGCGCGGGCGAAAGATCCGCCCGGAACCGCGCCCGTGACGCCCCTCCGAGGAGCAGTGATGACCGACACTCCGGGCTGGGCCTCGCCCGGCTCGTCCGAGCCACCCCGCGACGACGCCCGGCCCCCGGCCGACGCGCCCGCCGCCGCGCCCGGGCCGTCGGCACCTCCGCAGGCCACCCCCGGCTGGGGCACCCAGTACGGGCGGCCGAACCAGGGCGGCCCGACCCCCGGCGGCCACGACCCGTACGGCTGGGGCACCCGGCGCAGCCCCCGTCCCGGCGTCATCCCGCTGCGCCCGCTCGGCGTCGGCGAACTGCTCGACGGGGCCGTCACCACCGTCCGCCGGCACTGGCGCACCGCGCTCACCCTCTCGCTCGGCATCGCCGTGATCGACCAGGCCGGCGCGCTCGCCGCCGAGCTGCTGGTCAACGGCCGGACCGGCCCCACCACCGAGCTCCTCACCATGCTCGCCCAGACCCCGCTGACGATGCTGCTCGACGCACTCGCCGTCGCACTGCTCACCGTGGTGGTCAGCCGCGCCGTCCTCGGCCGGCCGGTGACCGCCGGGGAGGCCTGGCGCGACGCCCGCCCGCGGCTGCTCCAGCTGCTCGGGCTCACCATCCTCACCACCCTGATGTCCGCGGGCGTGGTGCTGCTCGGTTTCACCCCGCTGCTCGGCTACAGCGCCGGCGGCGCCGCTTCGCCCGGGATCACCGCCCTGCTCGCGCTCGTCGGCCTGCTGGCCGCCCCGGTCGCCGCCTGGCTGCTGATCCGCTACAGCCTGGCCGCCCCCGCGCTGATGCTGGAGAAGCAGGGCGTGGTGACGGCGCTGTCGCGCTCGCGGCGGCTGGTGCGCGGCTCCTGGTGGCGGGTGTTCGGCATCTTCCTGGTGAGCCGGGTGCTGTCGGGGATCCTCGCCATGGTGCTGCTCATCCCGTTCCGGTTCCTCGGCCTGGTGCTCGGCTTCGGCAGCGTCAACAGCCTCGACGACGGCCACCAGTCCGTCGGCATGCTGGTCCTGACCGCGATCGCCGGGATCCTCGCCTCCGCGATCGTCACCCCGTTCCTGGCCGCGGTCGGCGTGCTGGTCTACATCGACCAGCGGATCCGCCGCGAGGCCCTGGACATCGAGCTCGCCCGTGCCGCCGGCCTGTCCGAGCAGGACGGCACCGGCTGGAACGGCCAGGCCGACCAGACCCCCGCGAGGCGCTGAGCCGGATGCCTATCTGGGGGGACAGGCTCCTCGCCGCGGGCGGCGCCCCGGTCACCGTCCCGCGCGATCCCGCGCGCGACGCCGCCCGCGACGAGCTGCTCAAGGCCGACTACCACAAGAACGACCCGTCCGTCCTGGAGCGGGCCATGAACTGGATCTGGGACCACCTCGACCGAGCGCTCGGCAGCATCTCCGGCGACGGCACCGACGGCACCACCGGACTGGTCCTCTTCCTGGTCGTCGCCCTGCTGATCGGCGTCGCGGTCTGGTGGCGCCTCGGCGCGCCCAAGCGCGCCGCCCGTACCGTCCTGGACGTCTACGGCGCCGAGGGCCCGCGCAGCGCCGCGCGGTACCGGGAGGACGCCGCCGGGCACGCCGCCGCCGGGCGCTGGGCCGAGGCCGTCCGCGAGCAGATGCGCGCACTGGTCCGGGCCCTGGAGGAGCGCACCCTGCTCGACGCCCGCCCCGGCCGCACCGCCGACGAGGCCGCCGCCGAGGCCGGCCGGGCCCTGCCCGAGCACGCCGCCGCACTGGCCGGGGCCGCCCGCACCTTCGACGACATCGCCTACGGCGAGCGCACCGCCGACCAGGCCGCCTACCGGCTGCTGCTGGACCTCGACCGGACCCTGGAGCGCGCCCGCCCGGTCCTCACCCCGGCCGCGGCACCCGCTCCGGCCCCGGCTTCGGGAG
>NZ_JAFLNG010000315.1 GCF_017427025.1 Streptomyces sp. FH025 | reverse complement strand
CTCCGGCGGTGCCCCCGGGCCGAGTCGGCTCCCGATCAGTAGAAGCAGGGGTCCAGCGGCACCCCGGACTGCCCGGGCAGGGCCAGGCCGCGGGCCGTGCGCCAGGCGTGCTGCTCGCCGGAGGCCGCCACGGCCTCCAGCACGCCCTCGGCCTGACGGACGCCGGCCAGGCTGGGAGCCGGGGTGGCGTGGTAGCCACCGAAGCGGGTGACCGGGCTCCAGGACGGCGTCACCGCGGGCAGGTCGGGGGCCAGGCCCTGGTGTTCCGCGGTGGCGTGGACGATCCGCCCGCCGACGACGGTGAGGACGGACTCGATGTGCGGGATGTCGGCCTCCGGCACGGTGAAGTAGTCGGCGCTGAGCAGCGCGACGTCGGCGTAACTCCCGACCGTCAGACGGCCCTTGACCTCCTCCTCGCCGGTGAGGCGGGCCCCGCCGAGGGTGTAGAGCTCCAGGGCCTGTTCGCGGCTGAGCCGGTTGTGCTCGGCCGCGAGGCGCCGCCCGGAGACGGCCCGGCCGGAGACCAGCCAGTGCAGGGCGACCCAGGGGTTGTAGGAGGAGACCCGGGTGGCGTCGGTGCCCGCCGCGACGGTGAGGCCGCGGTCCAGCATGGCGCGCAGTGGCGGCGCCTCGGCGGCGGCGGGGGCCCCGTAGCGCGAGACGAAGGCCTCGCCCTGGAAGGAGAGGCGGTTCTGCACCGAGATCGCGCCGCCCAGGGCCGCGATCCGGTCGAGGCTGTCCGGGCTGACGGTCTCCGCGTGGTCGAAGAGCCAGCGGTTGCCCTGCGGGAAGAGGCCCTCGGCGGCGAGCTTCTCGAAGACCGCCAGGTCGCGGCGGATGGTCTCGTCGTAGGTGGCGTGCAGCCGGAAGCCCCAGCCGTTCTCCGTCAGAAGCCGGACGGCCTTCTCGAACTCCGTCTCGTAGGAGCCGAGTTGCGGCCTCGGCTCGGTGAAGTTCTCGAAGTCGGCGGCGGCCCAGGTGAGGTTCTCCCCCGCACCGTTGAGGCGCAGCCAGGCGTCGCCCTCCCCCGGGCGCACGGTGTTGACCCAGCGGGTGAGGTCGTCCAGTTCCTGCCCGGCGGTCTGCGGGAACAGGTGGTAGGCGATGCGCAGGCTCAGTTCGCCGCGGCGGGCGAGTTCCATGACGGTGCCGTAGTTCTCGGGGAAGCTCTGGAAGCCGCCGGCGGCGTCGATCGCGGAGGTCAGGCCGAAGCGGTTCAGCTCGCGCAGGAAGTGCCGGGTGGAGCCGATCCGGTCGGCCTCGTCCAGCGTCGGAGCCTTGGCCAGGGTGGAGTAGAGCAGCAGCGCGCCCGGGGCGGCGATCAGCAGGCCGGTCGGTTCGCCGTCGTGGCCGCGCACGATCTGGCCGCCGGTGGGGTCGGGGGTGTCCCGGGTGAAGCCCGCGGCGCGCAGCGCGGCCCGGTTGAGCAGCGCCGACTGGTAGAGGTGCAGCACGAAGACGGGGGTGTCGGGCGCCGCCGCGTTGAGCTCCTCCAGGGTGGGCAGCCGCCGCTCGGCGAACTGGTCGGCCGACCAGCCGCCGACCACCCGTACCCACTGGCCGGGCGGGGTGCGCTCGGCCTGGAGCCGGAGCATCGCCAGGGCCTCGCGCAGCGTCGGGACGCCGTCCCAGCGAAGCTCCAGCACGTAGTTGAGCCCGCCGCGGATGACGTGCAGGTGCGCGTCGTTGAGCCCGGGGACGGCCCGGCGGCCGAGCGCGTCGACCACCCGGGTGTCGGAGCCGACCAGCGGGACGACGTCCGCGTCGTCGCCGACCGCCTGGATCAGTCCGTCCCGGATGGCCACAGCGGTGGCCTGGGGGCGGCGCGGGTCGTTGGTGTACACCTTGGCGTTGCGCACGACGAGGTCGGCGGGCTGGTCGGGGGTGCCGGGACGGATTCCGGCGACGGGCATGGTGGACAAGGGAGGTCCCTTCGTTCGGTGGTGTTCGGCGGTGGAAGCCGAGGGTGTGCGCGGGGTCAGTGGAAGCCGAGCGCGGAGGGAGTCACCGCCGGGCCGCCGGCCGGCCGCGGATTCGCCAGGGCCGCGAGGATCAGCGCCGCGAGCTCTCCCCCGGCCCGTTCGATCCGCGCCGGCAGGCTGTCGGTGTGCGTGTCGCCCGTACCGCCCCAGTCCTCGGAGGCCGCGAAGACCGCGGTCGGCGCGACGAGCGCGCGCTGGTAGGCGAAGAGCGGGCGCATCGCGTGTTCCAGGGCCAGGGAGTGGCGCGCGGTGCCGCCCGTCGCGCCGATCAGCACCGGCTTGCCCGCCAGGGCGCCGGGTTCGAGCAGGTCGAAGAACGACTTGAACAGGCCGCTGTAGGAGGCCGAGAAGATCGGGGACACGGCGATCAGCGCGTCCGCCGTGCTCACCTCCTCCAGCGCGCCGCCCAGGGCCTGCGTGGGGAAGCCGGAGAGCAGGTGGTGCGAGATGGGGGTGGCCAGCGGGCGCAACTCGTGCAGGCGCACCTGGACTTCACCGCCGGCACGGGCCAGGTGGCCACTGGCGGCCTCGGTGAGGCGGTCCGCGAGCAGGCGGGTGGACGAGGGCTGGCTGAGCCCGCCCGAGATCACGGCGAGCGTGATCGGCGAGTTCGGTTCCATGGGGGACTCCGTCCTGGTCAGGAGGCGGCGGGGACGGTGTCCCGGATGGTGGCGTGCGTGGGGGCGTCGGGAACGGTCGCGGGCCGGCCCTTGGCGAACTCCTCGCGGAGGACGGGCACGACCTCCTCGCCGAGGATGTCGAGCTGCTCCAGCACCGTCTTGAGCGGCAGGCCTGCGTGGTCCATCAGGAAGAGCTGGCGCTGGTAGTCACCGACGGCCTCGCGGAAGCCGAGGGTGCGCTCGATGACCTCCTGCGGGCTGCCGACGGTCAGCGGGGTCTGCTCGGTGAACTCCTCCAGCGAGGGCCCGTGCCCGTACACCGGCGCGTTGTCGAAGTACGGGCGGAACTCGCGCACCGCGTCCTGGGAGTTCTTCCGCATGAACACCTGCCCGCCGAGGCCGACGATCGCCTGCTCGGGCGCGCCGTGGCCGTGGTGGGCGTAGCGCTCGCGGTAGATCGCGACCATCCGCCGGGTGTGCTCCTGGGGCCAGAAGATGTTGTTGTGGAAGAAGCCGTCGCCGTAGTACGCGGCCTGTTCGGCGATCTCGGGGCTGCGGATCGAGCCGTGCCAGACGAACGGCGGCACGCCGTCCAGCGGCCTGGGCGTGGCGGTGAAGGCCTGCAGCGGGGTGCGGAAGCGGCCTTCCCAGTCGACCACGTCCTCGCGCCAAAGCCGGTGCAGCAGCGCGTAGTTCTCCACCGCGAGCGGGATGCCCTGGCGGATGTCCTGTCCGAACCACGGGTAGACCGGGCCGGTGTTCCCGCGCCCGAGCATCAGGTCGACGCGGCCGTCGGCGACGTGCTGCAGCATCGCGTAGTCCTCGGCGATCTTCACCGGGTCGTTGGTGGTGATCAGCGTGGTCGCGGTGGACAGGATGATCCGCTCGGTCTTCGCGGCGATCCACCCGAGCATGGTCGTCGGCGAGGACGGGACGAACGGCGGGTTGTGGTGCTCGCCCGTGGCGAAGACGTCCAGGCCGACCTCCTCGGCCTTGAGCGCGATGGCCAGGATCGCCTTGATGCGCTCGCGCTCGGTCGGCGCCCGTCCTGTGGTCGGGTCGACGGTCACGTCGCCGACGCTGAATATCCCGAACTGCATGGGTTGCCGCCTTTCCGCTGGCTGATCGCGGCCCGACGGGGCCACCCGGCGAAACCTAGGCAGCCGACGGCGCGCGAAGGACGTCCGCAGTGCATGACCAGTGGCCCCGCAGCGCACTGAAACGCTCGACCGGCTCGCCCCGGCCTGTCGTGCGTTGTCAGGACAATCCCGGGCGCACAGCGAGCAGAACACCCGGGCCGCCGCGCACTAACGTCGTCGACGAGGCGCCCCGTTGATCCGGGAAACCTGATGAAACGTCAATTCTCTGCATTCACAAGAAGGAGAAGGCCAATGGTCGACTTCGCCAACGTTCACGCCGCCCCGAGCCCCGACCTGCTCACCCCCGACAACGCGATGATGCTGTTCGTCGACCACCAGCCGCAGATGTTCTTCGGCACCGGCAGCGGCGACCGCGCCGCCATCATCAACTCCACCGTCGGTCTGGCGAAGGCCGCCAAGATCTTCAACGTGCCGACCGTGCTGTCCACCGTCGCCGCCGAGTCCTTCTCCGGCCCGATCCTCCCGCAGCTGAAGGCCGTGTTCCCCGGCCAGGAGGTCATCGACCGCACCACGATGAACGCCTGGGAGGACGAGGCCCTGGTCGAGGCGGTCAAGGCGACCGGCCGCAAGAAGATCATCCTCTCCGGCCTGTGGACCGAGGTCTGCCTCGTCCTCCCGGCCCTCTCCGCGCTGGACCAGGGCTACGAGGTCTACGTCGTCGCCGACGCCTCCGGCGGCGTCAGCCCGCTGGCCCACGAGCACGCCCTGCAGCGGATGACCGCCGCCGGCGCCGTACCCGTCACCTGGATCCAGGTCCTGCTCGAGCTCCAGCGCGACTGGGCCCGCGCCGAGACCTACGTCCCGGTGACCGAGCTGGTCAAGGAGCACGGCGGCGCCTACGGCATGGGCCTGGTCTACGCCCAGTCCATGATCAACCCGCACGCCGCCGGCTGACGGACCGCACCGACCCGACGGAGTCCGAAATGAACACGGGCCTTCTCCTGCTGCGCCTGGTCGCCGGTCTACTGATCGCGGGCCACGGCGTTCAGAAGGTCAGCTTCCACCTCGGCGGCGGCGGCCTGGAGGGCGGCAGCGCCGAGTTCCGGGGTGACGGCTTCCGCGGCGGCAAGCTCACCGCGGTCGCCGCCGGTGGCACCCAGGTCGGGGCCGGACTGATGCTGGCCCTCGGTCTGCTCACTCCGCTGGCCGGCGCGGGCGTCATGGGGGTGATGACCGTCGCCCTGACGGTCAAGTGGCCCCACGGGCTGTGGGTGCAGCACGACGGGTACGAGTTCCCGTTCGTCCTGATAGTCATCGGCGCGACGCTGGCGGCCACCGGCCCCGGACAGTGGTCGGCCGACGGGGCGCTCGGCCTGGCGCACTGGCCGCTGTGGTGGCTGCCCGTGGCCGTCGTCGCCGGTGTGGGCGGCGGCCTGGCCACACGGCTCGCCCTGCACCGCGCCTGAGGCGGCCGCGACCGAACGGGCTCGGGCCCTGGACAGTTCTCCTGCCCAGGGCCCGAGCCCGTCGGCGTGCGGGAGCACCGACGGCGACTCATTCCATTGTGAACGATTGTCATTCCCGAGGGGATGACGAGGAGGCGACTGACAGATGAGTGGATCCGAAGAGTTCGACGTCGTGGTGCTGGGCGCCGGTCCGACCGGGGAGAACCTCGCCGATCGCGCGAGAGCGGGCGGGCTGAGTGTGGCGGTCGTGGAGCGGGAGCTCGTCGGAGGCGAGTGCTCGTACTGGGCCTGCATGCCGAGCAAGGCGATGCTCCGCCCGCCGGCCGCCCTGCGGGACGCCCGGCGGCTGCGCGGCGCCCGGCAGGCGGTCGTGGGCGCTCCGGACGCCGCGGCGGTGCTGCGTCGACGCGACGGCTTCGCCTCGCACTGGCAGGACCACGGCCAGGTGGCCTGGCTGGACTCCATCGGGACCACGCTGGTCCGCGGGCACGGCCGGCTGGACGGCGCGCGGCGCGTGGTGGTGGACGGCGCCGACGGAACCCGCCGCGTCCTGACCGCGCGTCACGCCGTGGCGGTCTGCACCGGTACCAGTGCCGCCCTGCCCGACCTTCCGGGCATCGAGCGCACGGGCGTGTGGACGAGCCGTGAGGCGACCAGCGCTGCCGAAGCCCCCGCCCGACTGGCCGTCGTCGGCGGCGGCGCCGTCGCCGCGGAGATGGCCACGGCCTGGAGCGCACTGGGCAGCCGGGTGACCCTGCTCGTCCGCGGGTCCGGACTGCTGCCACGGATGGAACCCTTCGCGGGCGACCTCGTCGCCGCCGCCCTTCGGGAGTCCGGTGTCGACCTGCGGACCGGGGCGTCGGTGAGCGGCCTGACGCGCGACCGCGAGGTGGTCCTGGACCTCGGGGAACACGGTGAACTGCGCACCGACGAGGTGCTGTTCGCCACCGGGCGAAGGCCCGCCACGGGAGACCTGGGGCTGGAGACGGTCGGCCTGGAACCCGGCGAGTGGATCGAGGTGGACGACACCGGGCGGGCCGTCGACGTGGACGGCGGCTGGCTCTACGCCGCCGGCGACGTGAACGGCCGCTCGCTGCTGACCCATCAGGGCAAGTACCAGGCCAGGGTGTTCGGCACGGCGATCGCCGACCGGGCGGCCGGCCGGGAGCTGGACGTCGCCCCTTGGGGGCGCAGCGTCGCGACCGCCGACCGGGCCGGTGCGCCCCAGGTGGTGTTCACCGACCCGGAGGTGGCCTCGGTCGGCCTCACCCTCGCCGACGCGACCGCACGGGGCCTGCGGGTGCGGGCCGTCGACTACAACATCGGCGACGTGGCCGGGGCCTCGCTGCACGCCGACGGATACCGCGGCCAGGCGAGGGCCGTCATCGACCTGGACCGGGAAACCGTGGTGGGGGCCACCTTCGTCGGATCCGCGGTCACGGAGCTGCTGCACTCGGCGACCATCGCCGTCACCGCGGAGGTGCCGCTCAGCCGGCTCTGGCACGCGGTACCCGCCTACCCGACCATCAGTGAGGTCTGGCTGCGCCTGCTGGAGACCTATCGCGGCTGAGGCCCGGTTTCCTCGGCGGGCACGGGCGCAACAGCGGCCGTACACATCGGGACAAGTCATGGCTCATCCCTATTCATAGTCTTCTGAGGTGATTTCGGCCCACCAGCCGGGGCGCGCCGCAGAGGAAGCGGACGGCCGCCCTGTCGGCGGCCGACCCAAGGACGCGAAGTACCGAGAGCAAGGAGCGAGATGATGGTGGCGGTAGCGAGGGACGACGAGCGCGTGCGCGAGCCGGACCCGACGGTAGCCGGAGCCGAGACACTCACGAGCACGGATCCGATGGCCGGTACCGGAGCCGAGCCGAACCTGCACGCCATGACACGGATCACCCTGCGGCCCATCGCCTCGCCGATGTCCCTGGGCTTCTTCACGGTGGCCATCTCCTCCGTCGTGACCAGCAGCCTGCAGCTCGGCCTGATCGACAGTGCGAACCGGCAGGCCGTGGCACTCACGGTCTTCTCCGCCTTCGTACTCCAACTCATGGTCAGCATCCTCGCGTTCGGCGCCCGTGACGTCATCGCGGCGACGCTGATGGGCGGGTTCGCCGGCGCCTGGCTGGCCAACGGCCTGGTCACGTCGACGGACGCCCACGGTGGGGGGCAGGTGCTGGGTGTGATGAACCTGGCGTTCACGGTCTTCGCCGCTCTGATGGCATCGGTGGCCAGGCCGAAGAAGGTGCTGTGGCTGCTCCTGCTGATCGCCGTACCGCGCTACTTCGTCGCCGGCGTCTACGGCCTCTCGGGCGCGGCCTGGCTGGGCCAGGCCGCCGGGGCGCTCGGCATGCTCCTCGCGGCGGTCGCGATGTACGCCGCCTACGCCCTGATGCTGGAGGAGCTCCGAGGCAGGGAGGCCCTGTGGATCGGACGCAGCGGTCCCGTGCGGGACGCCATGCACGCGGGACTGGCCGATCAGTTGCACCGGCTGGAACGGCAGGCGGGTGTGCGCCGGACCCTGTAGTCGGTGGCCCGTCCGACCGCCCGGATCCGACGGCGGGACGCGATTCGGCTGTGCACGTACCCGAGGGCCGGGTACGAGCACAGCCGAATCGCGTTTCGTCCACGGTCCGCGGGGGTCGCGGCACCTCTGGACGGCACGAAAAAGTGCCGGGCCCGCCGACGAACGGGCCCGGCACAGAGCGGGCCGGGCCCGCCGACGAACAGACCCGGCCCGCCGGTCACGCCCCGGTCTCGGGGGTGACGACCAGGTGCTCGGCGAGGAACCAGACCTGGGTCTCACCGGTGCGGATGATCTGGGAGACCAGGAGGTCCTGGGTGCCGTCGTCACCGAGCTCCGCCACGCGGGTGGCGGCGTCGCGGACGTCGGCGAGGATGGTCTCGTGCGCGTCGAGGAGCCGCGAGAGCATCGAGTGCACGTCCTCGATGCCGTCCGGCGGGCGCGGCACCCCGGTGATCCGCGCGGCGTGCCGGGGGTCGCCCACGGCGACCCCGCCGAGCATCTGCACCCGTTCGGCGAGCGCGTCGACCAGCTCCAGCTGCTCCTGGGCGTGCTTGTCGAAGAGCAGGTGCAGCTGGTAGGCGGTCGGCCCGCGCATGCCCCAGTGGCACTTCTTGTACAGCGCGTACAGGAACTGGGTGTCCGCGAGGACACGGTTGAGCCGCTGGCACGAGTACTGCCGGGCGTCGTGGGAGAGCGCGATCGGCAGCTGGACGACGGTGCCGAACTCCTGGATCTCGGCGGCGTGTTGGTGGAGGTGTGGCTGGCTGGTCATGGCACTCCTGGGGATGGCCGGACTGTTCGGGGATCAGGCTAGGAACGCGCGGGCCGACGGCCTGTTCCGACGGCGCACCGCCTGCGGCCCTTCCGCGCACCCGCGCGGGAGCCGAGCCCCTGTGAGCCGCCGGACGCACCCACAGCACTCTCGGACGAGACCGGGTTCCCTCCGAGGCAACAAGCCGGCGGCGGCCGCCCCTAGCGTGTGC
>NZ_JAFLNG010000314.1 GCF_017427025.1 Streptomyces sp. FH025 | reverse complement strand
CCGACCAGCAGTTCGTAGCAGAGCACGCCGATCGAGTAGAGGTCGGAGGCCGGCCCGGTCGTCGCCGAGGAGGCCTGCTCGGGGGACATGTAGGCCGCCGTGCCGATGATCGCGTACGGGGCGGTGAGCTTGGTGCTGGCGACGGCCCGGGCGATGCCGAAGTCGGTGATGACCACCCGGCCGTCGGTGCGCACCATCAGGTTGGACGGCTTGATGTCACGGTGCACGATCCCCCGGCGGTGCGCGGCGTGCAGCGCGTCCAGGGCGTCGGCCAGCAGGCCGAGTGCGCGCTCGGCGCTCATCGGGCCCTCGTCCTTGAGCACCTGGTTCAGCGGACGGCCCTCGATCAGGTCCATCACGATGTACGCGCAGCGCTCGTCGCCGTCCTCGTCGCTCTCGCCGTAGTCGTGGACGCCCACGATGCCGCCGTGGTCGATCGCGGCGACCAGCTGCGCCTCCCGGCGGAAGCGCTGCACCGCGGTGCCGTCCTCGAACAGGTCCGCGCGCAGGATCTTGACCGCGACCTGCCGCGCCAGCACCCGGTCGTCGGCCCTCCAGACCGAGCCCATACCCCCGCCGCCGACCTTTTCGACCAGCTCGTACCGCTCGCCGAGCACGGTGCCCGCGCTACTCATCCGCCCCTGCCCCCAGGTGTCGTGACCCTCCCCGACGGGTCGTCGGCACACAGTGTGCCAGAGCGTTCCGCGGCCCCATCAGCCGCTGCACGGACGGAGCTTGGGGGCCGAGCTCAGGCGTTCCGGACGTATCGGGCGTGGTCGGACACCTCCAGGACGGCCGCGACGACCGCCTGCGGCCGGTCCTCGTGGACGGCGTGGCCGGCGCCGGGCACCACGATGTGCTCTCCCCTGGCGGCACCGCCCGCGACCCACGCCTGCATCGCCGTCCAGCGCTCGCGCATGGCGCGGGGCAGCCCCGCAGTCGCGCTCAGCACCCACACCGGGACGTCCGGCAGCCGTCCGGCGGCCCGCCGCCGGCGCAGCTCCGGGACGACGAGGTCCGTCAGCCGGTTCTCGGCGAGGATGGTGCGCCGCTGGTGGGGGTGGGCGACGGCGGCCGCCGCGGCCCGGTCGAGGGCGTCCTCCCGGTCCGGCCCGGCGGGTGCCAGTGCCGTTCGGAGCAGCCGGATCCGGATCAGCACCGCCTCGGCGGCGCTGATCGCCTGCGGCCTGAACTCCTCGTGCGCCGGGTCCACCAGGACGAGGCCCGCCACCAGCTCCGGCCGCTGCCAGGCGAGGAGTTGGGCCAGCAGGCCGCCCCAGCTGTGCCCGACCAGAACGGCCGGACCGGCGCCCAGGTGTTCCACCAGGGCCGCCAGGTCCTCAAGCTGCCCGTCCAGCACCGGGCCGGGGTCGCGGCCAGGGTCACGACCGGGGTCGCGGTCGGGCTCGCTGGCACCGAGACCGGCCCGGTCGTACGCCACCACCCGGACGTGCTCGGCGAGTTCGGGCAGCACCGGGGCCCAGTCGAGCGAGGAGCCGCCGCTGCCCGCGATCAGGACCACCGGCGCCGCGCCGACCTGCCCGGCCTCCACCCAGCGCAACGCCCGCCCGTCGCGGTCGAGTTCGCCGCGTCGCACCCCGCCGGGAGTCCGCTCGGCCAGCGCCTGCGCGATGGCCTCCTGAACGCCCGGCAGGTCCGGTTGGCCGGTCCGGCGGTTCCACTTGCTCGGCATGTTCGATCCCCCCTCTGTCCGCCGGCGCCGGGTCGCGGTCACCCTCGGTCAGGCCGGCAGGGCGCGGTGCAGCAGGTCGAGCAGCGCGTCCCAGTGGCGGCTGTCGCCGGCCGCGTCGTAGCGGGTCGTGTCGCGCTGGGTGTAGCCGTGCAGGGAGCCCTCGTAGACCTCTGCCCGGAAGCGGACCCCTGCGGCGGTGAGGGCCTCGGCGAGCCGGTCGACCTGCTCGGGCGGCATCGACGGGTCCTGGTCAGCGTGGCCGAAGTACAGCTCGGCGGTGATCCGGTGGGCGCCCAGGTGCGGGCTGTCCGGGGCGTCGGTGGCGAGGTTGCCGCCGTGGAAGCCCGCCGCGGCGGCGATCCGGTCCGGGTGGCTGGCGGCGGTGCGCAGCGCGAGGAAGGCGCCGCGGCAGTAGCCGGTGAGGCCGACCGGGCCGTCCTGGACCAGCGGGGACTCGGCGAACCAGGCCAGGAACGCGTCCGCGTCGCGGGCGGTCACCTCCGGGGTGAGGGTGGCGAGCAGCGGGCCGAGCAGGGCGAAGAGCTGCTCGCCCTGCTCGATGTCGATCAGCTCCGGCAGCTCGACCACCGGCGCACGGCCGTTGCGGTAGTAGAGGTTGGGGACGAGGACGGTGTACCCGGCCGCGGCCAGCCGGTCGGCCATGTCCCGCAGGTGCGGCCTGAGGCCGAAGGCGTCCTGGTAGAGCAGGACGCCGGGGTGGGCTCGGCCGTCGGGATGTCCACGTCGGTTCCGCGCACGATCATGATGAGGCCTCTCCTTAGGGTCCGCGGGCAGCCTAGCCGGTGGGCCCGGCCCCGCCCGGTACCGGCCGTCGCCACGGGAACGCCGGTACCGCGTCGGGGCGTTGAACGGGCATGGGGTTGATCGTGGGCGTGGCATGCGCGGTGGCGGCGGTGGTCGGGCTGGTGCTGCTGGCGGCCTGGCAGGTCTGGGGCGAGTCCTCACCGCGCCGGCGGGAGCGCGCCCCCGGCGTGGGAGTGGGCGGTGGCGGGCTGGACGAGTTGCACGCGCTCTTCAGCCCGGGCAAGCGGGTGCAGGTCGAGCAGCGGCGGGAACAGCTGTCGCGGCGGGACGACACGCAGGCCGGGGCGCCGCCGCACTTCGGCGTGGATCTTGAGCGGGGCATAGCGGTGCTGCGCGCCGACGGAGACCGCGGTGACGGTGGTGACACCGGAGACGGCGGTGGAAGCGCGGACGGCGGTGGAAGCGCGGACGGCGGTGGCAGCGGAGACGGCGGTGACCGGAACGCGGGCGGCGGGCGGCTCGGTCAGGCGCCCCAGCTGCGCGAGCAGAGCACCAGCAGGTAGCCGTCCGGGTCGGCTATCGTCACGCCGTGCTCGTCCCAGTAGGGGTTGTGGGCCTTGACCCGGGTACCGCCGTGCTCCTCCAGCCGGGCGACCAGCGCCTCGTCGACCGGCGCGGCGAGGTAGACGACGAACAGGTCGTCCACCGTCGGGGTCGGCTCCACCGGGCGCTCCGGGTCGTGGGTCAGCTCGAAGTGCCAGCTACCGCCGGACGGGCCGACCATCAGTAGGTCGTGCTTGCCGGGCACCCGCTCGGTGCTGCGCCACTGCACGTCGAGGCCGAGGCCGCCGACGTAGAAGCGCTCGGCCGCCGCGATGTCGCGGGAGGGGCGGGCGATCCGGACCCGCATCGTCGAATCGATCACGCCGGCGAGCCTAGCGCGCACCACTGACAGTCGTCCGGCCAATCGGCCCGGTCGCCGACCGGCCGTCAGAACCGCCGCAGCCGCTCCTCGTCGGTGGTGCGCGGGCAGGTCAGACAGGCGGCGGCGCCCGGCTCGACCGCGTAGTAGAGGCAGCAGCCGAGCCGGGTGCGGGTGTGGTGCTCGCGGCCGTCCGGGGTGCGCAGCCGACGGAAGTCCGCGGCGCCCGGGAGCGGCAGGGTGCCGCCGGGCAGCAGGGCCTCGGCGGCGGCGACGGCCGCGTCCTCCTCGGCCCCGTCCGGCCCAGCCCCATCCGACTCAGCCCCGTCCGGACCATTCCCGTTCGCCCCGGTCTCGTTCGGGCCTGTGTCGTTCGACCCGGTCCCGCTCGGGCCGGTGTCGCGCGCGCCGAGCATCCGGCCGAGGTACCAGACGGCGGAGGCGAGGTCGTCGGTCACCATGCCCCAGAGCGCGCGGTCGCGGCGCCGGGTGGGCCCGGCGAAGGCGGCGAGCACCGGTTCGACGTGGGCGACGACGGCGGCCCGCAGCTCGGCGCGCAGCTCGTCGTCACCGGGGAGGGTGACGTGCCCGCGCGGTCGCAGCGCGAACTCACCGGTGGGGGTGTGCAGCCAGAGGTCGGCGGGGTCGAGCAGGGGGACCCGTCGGGCGAGGTGCCAGGGGCCGGCGATGAGCAGGCAGGCCGACCAGACGTAGTGGTGGAGCAGTCGGGAGGCGGTGACGTGCGGGCGCGGCGCGCGGCCGTGCTTGGCGGCGATGCGGGCCTCCTCGCCGGCCAGGGCGGCGGCCAGCGCCCGTTCGTCGGTGGCGAGTTGGACCCCGGAGTACCAGCCGTCGACGGCGGAGGGGGCGGGCTCGGCGGCGTCGAGCAGGCGCAGCTCCAGCACCGGGCAGAGCTCTCGCAGCCGCCCGTAGTCGCCGACCAGGACGGGCGGCCCGGCGGACGGCGCGACGGACAGGGGTGTTCCGGGGACCATCGGCGCTCCCGAGATCGATTCCGAACGATCTATCGATAAGGTGAGCCTCACCTTACAATGCCTCAGATGGCACCGCGACCACATCGCGGCCATCGCGCAACACCACCCTGGGGACGCCACGGACCGACCGGCCCGGCCTTGACGAACTTAGGTAAAGCTAACCTAAGATATCGCTTCGTGTTGAGAACCGATCCGCCGGCCGACACAGCCCCGGCGACACCTCGATCCTCAGCGGTACAGCGGCCGTTGCTGCTGGCCGCCGGCGTGTGCGCGCTCGTGCTGTGTGCCTCGCTGAGCCTCGCGCTCGGCTCCCGGTCCATCCCCCTGTCCACCGTCGTCGACGCCCTCACCGGCGCCGCCCACGGCGGTGACGCCGACGTGGTGACGGGGCTTCGCGTCCCGCGCACGCTCACCGGGCTGGCCGTCGGAGCCGCGCTCGGCGTCGCCGGAGCGGTGGCCCAGGGAGTCACCCGCAACCCGCTGGCCTCCCCGGTCACCCTCGGCATCAACGCCGGCGCAAGCCTCGCCGTGGTCGCCGCGATCTACGTGCTGGACCTCTCCCGTCCGGTCGAGTACGTCTGGTTCGCGTTCACCGGGGCGGCCGTCGCGGCCGTCGCCGCGTACGCGATGTCCCGACGGGGTGGGGACCTCGACCCGGTCCGGCTCGCGCTCGGCGGCACCGTGCTCACCATGGTCCTCACCTCCTGGACCTCCGCGCTGATGCTGGCCAGCCACCGCACCCTGGACGAGGCCCGGTTCTGGCTGGCCGGCTCGATCGCCGGGCGGCACCTGGACACCCTCACCCCCGTGCTGCCGTTCCTGCTGCTCGGCCTGCTGGGCGCCTTCGCGATCTCGCCCGCGCTCAACGCGCTGGCTCTCGGCGACGAGAGCGCCCAGTCGCTGGGTGTGCCGGTGGCCCGGATCCGGGTGGTCGGCGGGCTGGCCGTGGTCCTGCTCGCGGGCGGGGCGGTGGCCGTCGCCGGACCGGTGGCGTTCATCGGACTGGCCGCGCCGCACCTCGTCCGGCCGCTGCTCGGCAACGACCACCGCTGGCTGCTGCCCGGCTGCCTGATCGCCGGTCCGCTGCTGCTGCTCGCGGCCGACGTGCTCGGCCGGCTGGTGGTGCGGCCCTCCGAGATCGAGGTCGGCATCGTGACCGCCTTCCTCGGCGCGCCGCTGCTCGCGGTTCTGGCCCGGAAGGTGGCCCGGTGACCGCGCTCGCCCCGCCCACCGGCACGCTCGCCCGCGCGCTCACCAGCCGCCGGGCCCGTACCGCGGCGTGGTCGCTGCTGGCCGTCGCCCTGCTCGTCCTGCTGACCGGGATCGCCCTCGGCACCGGCCAGGTGAGCATCTCGGCCTGGGACGCGCTGCGCGCCCTGGCCGGCCAGGGCGATCCCGGGAACGTCCTGGTGGTGCAGCAGTTCCGGGCGCCGCGCGTGGTGTCCGCGCTGATCGCGGGCGCCGGACTGGCGATGGCCGGCTCGATGCTGCAGCGGCTGTTCCGCAACCCACTGGCCGCCCCCGACACCATCGGCATCACCGGCGGCGCCTCCTTCGGCGCGGTGCTGATGCTCGCCACCGGCGCCTCTCAGCAGCTGATCCCGCTGGCCGCGGTCGGCGGCGGGCTGCTCGCGGCGCTGCTGCTCGGCGGCTTCGCCTGGCGTTCGAGGATGGCCGTCACCCGGCTGGTGCTGGTCGGCCTGGCGATCCAGCAGGGACTCGCCGCCGCCGTGAATCTGATGATCGTACGGTTCCCGGCGGAGCTGGCCTCCTCCGCGATGCAGTGGACCACCGGCTCGCTGTACGGGCGCAACTGGACCGAGGTGTGGATCGGCGGCACCGCCATCGCGGT
Source organism: Streptomyces sp. FH025 (assembly GCF_017427025.1). Classification (GTDB taxonomy): domain Bacteria; phylum Actinomycetota; class Actinomycetes; order Streptomycetales; family Streptomycetaceae; genus Kitasatospora. The sequence goes on along the minus strand of NZ_JAFLNG010000314.1, from coordinate 2,465 downwards.
CACCGCCCTGGGCGCGCTGATGTCCCAGCGGCGGATCGCCGTCCTCGACCTCGGCGACGACTCGGCCGGCGGGCTCGGCCTCAATCCGGCCCGGGACCGGCTCCGGCTGCTGCTGCTCACCATCGCGCTCGCCTCGCTGGCCGCCGCCCTGACCGGACCGGTCGCCTTCGTCGCGCTCGCCGTCCCTCACCTGGTCCGGCTGCTGGCCGGGCCCCCCACCCCCGGCACCCTCGGCCTCACCGCGCTCACCGGCGCCGTGCTGCTGCTGTCCGCCGACCTCCTCGTACTGCACGTGATCCCCGTCCACGGCCTGCCGGTCGGTGCCGTCACCGCCACCCTCGGCGCGCCCTGGCTCCTGGTGCTGATGATCCGCCAGGGCCGGCTTCCCCAGAGGAGCAGCTGATGACCGGCTCGGCCATCGACCGGACCACCGCCTCGCGGGCGGTCGTCGACCGCGCGGCCGCCACCTCGCGGCCGACGACCGACCGAGCGGCCGCCAACCGGCTCGCCGCCCACGGGCTCGGGCTGCGCTACGGCGAGCGGACGATCATCGACGGGCTCGACCTCGAACTGCCCGGCGGCGCCGTCACCGCGATCGTCGGACCGAACGCCTGCGGCAAGTCCACCCTGCTGCGCGGGCTGGTCCGGCTGCTCGACCCGGCCGTCGGCACCGTCACCCTGGACGGCGCCGACATCCACCGGATGCCCGCGCGCGCACTCGCCAAGCGGATGGGCCTGCTGCCGCAGCAGCCGGTCACACCGGAGGCGGTCACCGTCGAGGCGCTGGTGCGGCTCGGGCGCTACCCGCACCAGCGGATGCTCAGCCCGTGGTCCAAGGCGGACCAGGCGGCGGTCGAGGAGGCGCTGGAGCGCACCGGCACCGCCGAACTGCGCGACCGGCAGGTCGACCGGCTCTCCGGCGGACAGCGCCAGCGGGTCTGGATCGCGCTCGCGCTCGCGCAGGAGACCGACCTGCTGCTGCTCGACGAACCGACCACCTTCCTCGACCTGCGACACCAGCTCGACGTGCTCGACCTGGTCGCCGACCTGCACGCCGAGGCCGGGCGCACCGTCGTCATGGTGCTGCACGACCTCGGGCAGGCCGCGCGGTACGCCGACCACCTGGTGGTGCTCAAGGACGGTCGGCTGGCCGCGGCCGGTCCGCCGGACGAGGTGCTGACGGCAGAGCTGGTGGAGGCGGTGTTCGGGGTGCCCTGCCGGGTGGTGCCCGACCCGGAGACCGGCACGCCGCTGGTCGTGCCACGGGCCCGGAGCAGAGCCGTCGCCTCCTGAACTCCCTTGCGCTGTCCCCACGTTCGACCATCCGCATTCGACCTACCGTGTTCGACCCTATCCAAGGAACTCCGATGAACCGCCGACTCCCCGTCGCCGTCCTCGCCGTCACGCTGTCCGCCACGCTCCTCGCCGCCTGCGGCAGCAACGGGGACGGCGCCAAGGGCGGCGACTCCGCGTCCTCCTCCGCCCAGGCCGGGGCCGTCGCCGGATTCCCGCGCAGCGTCAAGCACGCCGCCGGGACCGCCGAGATCAAGTCGCAGCCCAAGCGCGTCGTGGTGCTGGACAGCGGTGAGCTGGACGACGTCACGCTGCTCGGCATCACGCCGGTCGGCGCGGTGTCGCCGCACATGAAGACCGAGGGCGGGTTCCCGAACTACCTCAAGGACAAGATCAAGGACACCAAGGACGTCGGCCCGATGAACGAGCCGAACCTGGAGCTGATCGCCTCCCTCAAGCCGGACCTGATCCTCTCCTCCAAGGTCCGCCACGCCAAGGTGTACAGCCAGCTGAACGCGATCGCGCCGACCGTGCTGGCCGAGACCACCGGGTTCCCGTGGAAGGAGAACCTCGCGCTGTACGCCCAGGCGCTCGGCAAGGAGGACGAGGCGAAGAAGGCGCTGGCGGACTACGAGGAGCGGGCGCACAAGCTGGGCGAGGCGATCAAGGCGAAGTACAACGGGACGATGCCGACCGCCTCGGTGGTCCGCTTCGTGGCCGGCCCGACCCGTCTGTACGCCAAGTCCTCGTACAGCGGGGTGGTGCTCAAGGACGTGGGCCTAGCCCGGCCGGCCTCGCAGGACGTGGACCAGAACATCGTCGAGGTGAGCGCCGAGCAGGTCAGCCAGGCCGACGCCGACCTGGTGTTCGTCACCACCGCCGACGACCCGTCGAAGACCAAGGAGAGCGAGGTCCAGCAGACGCCGGTCTGGCAGGGCCTGAACGCCGTGAAGAACAACAAGGTGTTCAACGTCCCGGACGAGACCTGGATGTCCGGCATCGGCGTCCAGGCGGCGAACGCGATGCTCGGCGACATCGCGAAGGCGGCGGGCGTGGACGCGCCGAAGTAGGCGGCGAGCGGGGGCGGCGGGTGACAGATGACAGATTTCGAAATCTGTCATCTGTTATCTGTCATCTGTTATCCGTCCGCTGACCTCTGTTCACTGTTCGCC
>NZ_JAFLNG010000313.1 GCF_017427025.1 Streptomyces sp. FH025 | reverse complement strand
GCCGGGCTGGACGTCTGCCTGGTGGACACCGGGCTGACCACCGCGGCCGGGCGCGAGCTGTTGCCGCTCGGTGAACTCGCCGAGGCCGCCGGGGCGTCGGTGCGCGAGGTGGTCCGGCTGGAGTCGGTGGCCGAGGCGGTGTCGGCCGGGGCCGCGGACTGGCCGCGGGCCGTCGGCGAGGCGCTGGCCGCGGCCGCCACGGGGGCGGTCGCGGTCAAGTCGGTGCTCGCCTACCGGCACGGCCTGGCCGCCCCGGCCGAACGGCCCGCGCGCGCCGCCGTGGTGGCCGCCGCCGACGCCCGGCTGCGCGGCGGCCGCGGCCGGCTGGCCGATCCGGTGCTGCTGCACCACCTGCTCTGGACGGCCGTGGACGTCTGCGCCGAGCTGCGCCTGCCGCTCCAACTCCACACCGGCTTCGGCGATCCAGACCTCACCCTGCACCACGCCGACCCGTCCCTGCTGACGGACTTCGTGCGCTCCGCCGAGCCGAGCGGCGTCCCGCTGGTGCTGCTGCACGGCTACCCGTACCACCGGCAGGCCGCCTGGCTGGCCCAGGCGTTCCCGACGGTGTACACCGACCTCGGGCTGACGGCCTCCTACACCGGGCCGCGGGTGGCGGCCGTCCTGGGTGAGATGCTCGAACTGGCGCCGTTCGGCAAGGTCCTGTTCTCCACCGACGCCTACGGTCTGCCCGAGCTGTTCCTGGTGGGCGCCGCCCAGTTCCGGCACGGGCTGGGTGCCCTGCTGGCCGACTGGCGGGCCGACGGCGCCTGTTCGGCGGCCGACGCGCAGCGCCTGGCCCGGCTCATCGCCGCCGACAACGCCCGCCGACTGTACGCGATCTAGCGCCCGTCGACTCGTTGGCGAACCATCACTTTTTAACATTCTGACTGTCTGTTGCGACTGTTGACCTGCGGATCCTTCCTGTCCGCCCTTGGTCTAAATATGACGATTGGATGAATACCTCTTGCGCATATCAGCGAATCTTCATTAGCGTCCCGGTCATTCCCAGCGCACCTGCCTCACCGCAGCTGCCGCATGACGACTCGGGAGGGCCAACCCCAATGAGAGTTCCTCGGATCAGCCGGACCCGGTACGCGGCAGTGGGCCTCGTGCTCGCCACCGCCGGCGCCCTCGCGCTGCCGGCCGGCACCGCCGTCGCGGCGCCCACCGGCGACTCGACGACCGGTCCGCTGCTCAGCTACGTCGTCAACACCAAGGCCAACCACGGCCAGGTGCAGAAGGTCGAGAAGGCCGTCACCGGCCTCGGTGGCACGGTCGTCTACTCGTACGAGCAGATCGGCGTGGTCATCGCCCGCTCGAACGACACCAAGTTCGCCGAGAAGCTGCGCCTGGCCAAGGGCGTCGACTCCGTCGGTGCCAGCCGCACCAAGGGCATCACCGCCGCCGACCAGGAGACGACCGAGGTCGCTGCCGAGCCGGTCGGCACCGCCGCGAACGGCCAGGAGCCGTACGAGGCCAACCAGTGGGACATGCGCCAGATCGGTGTCGACAAGGCGCACAAGATCTCGCTCGGCAGCCGCAACGTCACCGTCGGCGTGCTGGACTCCGGCATCGACGCCACCCACGAGGACCTCGCCCCCAACGTGGACGCCTCGCAGTCGGTCTCCTGCATCGACGGCGGCAAGCCGAACACCGACTGGCAGTCCTGGCAGCCCACCACCAGCGACCACGGCACCCACGTGGCCGGCACCATCGGCGCCGCGAAGAACGGCAAGGGCATCGTCGGTGTCGCCCCGAACGTCAAGCTGGCCGCCGTCAAGGTCGTCGACGACGGCGGGTTCATCTACCCCGAGTACGCCATCTGCGGCTTCGTCTGGGCCGGTGAGCACCACTTCAAGGTGACGAACAACAGCTACTTCGTCGACCCGTGGATGTTCAACTGCCCGAACGACAAGGACCAGTCGGCGGTGACGGACGCCGTCCGCAAGGCCGTCGCGTTCTCGCAGCGCAAGGGCGTCCTCAACGTCGCCGCCGCGGGCAACGAGAACATCGACCTGGCGCACAAGACCACCGACGTGGCCAGCCCGGACGACACCACCCCCGGCACCCGCCCGATCGACAACAGCTGCCTGTCGCTGCCGACCGAACTGCCCGGCGTCGTCGGCGTCTCCGCGGTGGGCGTCAACGGCGACAAGTCGTACTACTCCAGCTACGGCAAGGGCGTCGTGACCGTCGCCGCGCCGGGTGGCGACGCCCGCTACCAGATCCCGAACACCCCGGACAAGAACGGTCGCATCCTGTCGACCATCCCGGGCAACAAGTACGGCTACAAGCAGGGCACCTCGATGGCCACCCCGCACGTCACCGGTGTGGTCGCGCTGCTCGCCAGCACCCACCCGTGGGCCAGCCCGGACGAGCTCACCGAGCTGCTGACCAACCAGGCCGAGTCCCACGCCTGCCCGACCGGCGTCTACAACCCGGGCAACACCGGCCAGTACAACGCCACCTGCGAGGGCGGCGCGGACGACAACGGCTTCTACGGCGCGGGCATCATCAACGCCGAGAAGGCGGTCCAGTGGTGGCGCTGAGGCGCCGACCGCGGTGACCTCTGAGCACTGAGCCGGGGAGCGGGGCCCATCGGGCGCCGCTCCCCGGTCGCGTTCCCGGTCGCGTTCCCGGTTGGGGAGCGAGCCGAGGACCGGAGCCCGAACCACGCCGCCCAGGGCCGGAGTTCACTCGAAGTGGTGCTCCCAGACCGTCTCCACCGACGGCTTGCCGTGCAGGTCCGGCACCTCCTGCAACCAGGCCGGCCGCCCGGCCCGGCTGCGGGCCGCCTGCCGCCGCTCGGCCTCGCGCAGCTGCTCCGGGGTCGCGAAGCCCTCCGGCAGCCACTCCCCGGAGAGCACCACCCGGGCCGCCAGGTGGGTGACGTACGCGCGCCGGACGGCGTCCACGGAGTCGAAGCCGGGCTCGTCGGCCAACCACTCGTCCGGGACCAACGCCAGCACCTCCTCCAGCAGTTCGACGGTGACCAGCGGCGCGAGGTCGTCGTCGGCCAGCCGGACGTCGGGGGCCGAGCCGCCGAGCGCGTGCGCGCTGAGGTCGTAGCGCTTGCCCACCGCCGCCTCGGCGGTGGCCCAACGGTGGTGGAAGATCAGCGCGGCGCCGTTGTCGATCAGCCAGAGCCGACCGTGCCAGACCACCAGGTTGGGGTTGTGGACGGTGCGGTCGACGTTGCCGGTGAGCGCGTCCAGCCAGACGACCCGCCCGGCCTCGACGGAGTCCACCGGGATCATCCCCGGCCGGAAGTCCCGCGCGCCGGGCAGCAGGTCCATCCCGAGGTTGAGGCCGGCGCTGGCCTTGAGCATGTCCTGGATCTCGGCGTCGGGCTCGTCCGCGGCCACCGCCGGGTCGAAGTCCACCAGCCGCAGCTCCGGCACCCGCAGCCCCAGCCGCCGGGCCAGCTCGCCGACGATCACCTCGGCCACCAGCGCCTTGCGGCCCTGGGCGGCGCCCGTGAACTTGACCACGTACGTTCCCAGGTCGTCGGTCTCCACGACACCCGGCACCGAGCCGCCGGCCCGTAGCGGATCCACATAGCGCAGCGCAGTCACCAGATCGAGCACACCGGCCACCCTATCCCGCCGCGTCGCGGGCGTGCCGCTGTGATTGGCTTGCCGGGCAGAGCGGTACCCACCACACGAGGAGAGCAAGGTCATGGGACAGGTGCAGGCCACCACCGAGCGGGTCTACGATGCCGCCCCCGAGCGGGTGTACGAGGCGCTGGCCGACTACCAGGTGACCCGCCCGAAGCTGCTGCCCGCGCAGTACAGCGAGTACGAGGTCCGGGTCGGCGGCACCGGCGCAGGCACCCAGGTGCACTGGAAGCTCCAGGCGACGGAGAAGCGGGTGCGCGACTGCCTGTTCACCGTCTCGGCGCCCAAGCCCGACCAGCTGGTGGAGAAGGACGCCAACTCCAGCATGGTGATCACCTGGACCGTCTCGGCCGTCGGCGAGGGCCGCTCCAAGGTGACCGTCGCCGCGACCTGGCAGGGTGCGACCGGCATCGGCGGTTTCTTCGAGCGCACCTTCGCTCCCAAGGGCCTGAACCGGATCCACGACCAGGTGCTGGCCAACCTGGCCGCCGAGGTCCGCTGAACGGTCCGCTGAACCGGGATCCCCCGAACCGGGGTCCCGGGGCCCGGGTTCCCACGGGATTCCGGTGAGCCGGGCGAATCGCCCGGAGTATCGAGTGGTCCGTCCACCCGTACGACTCGAAAGCCGTACGGGTGGACGGACCGCCACCTGCGGGTGACGGGGGCCGCCCGGCGCGGGGGAGCCATCCTAGGCTCGCCGCCGTGCATATGACGATCCTTCACATTTCACAACCGGTGGACGGCGGGGTGGCCCGCGTCGTCGCCGATCTGGTCCGGGGGCAGCGCGAAGCCGGGCACCGGGTGCTGGTCGCCTGCCCGAGCGGCGGCCGGCTGGCCGAGGAGGCCGCCGCGGTGGGCGCGCTGGTCCAGGACTGGCCCGCCACGCGCTCGCCCGGCCCGGCCACCGTCGCCGAGGCCTGGCGGCTGCGCCGGATCGTCCGGGCCGCCGGGCCCGACGTCGTCCACCTGCACAGCGCCAAGGCCGGACTGGCCGGCCGGCTGGCCGTGCGCGGCGCGGTGCCGACCGTCTTCCAGCCGCACGCCTGGTCCTTCGCCGCCGTGGACGGCGCGCTGGCCGCCGCCACCCTGCGCTGGGAGCGCTTCGCGAGCCGCTGGGCGCACCGGCTGCTGTGCGTCAGCGTCCAGGAGCGGGCCGACGGCGTGGCCGCCGGGGTGCACGCCGACTGGGCGGTGGTGCCCAACGGCGTGGACGTGCGCCACTACACGCCCGCCGACCGCCGGGCCGCCCGGATCGCGCTGGGCCTGGACCTGGACGCCCCGCTCGCGGTCTGCGTCGGGCGGTTGTGCCGGCAGAAGGGCCAGGACGTGCTGCTGGCCGCCTGGCCGGAGGTGCTGCGCCGGGTGCCACGGGCCCGGCTGGCGCTGGTCGGCGGCGGCCCGGAGGAGCAGCGGGTGGCGGAGCTGGTCCGGGGGACGGCCGGGCCGAGCCGGGTCCGGCTGGTGGGGGACGCGCCGGACCCCCGCCCGTGGCTGGCGGCGGCCGATCTGGTGGTGCTGCCCTCGCGCTGGGAGGGCATGGCGCTGGCGCCGCTGGAGGCGATGGCGGCCGCCCGTCCGGTGCTGCTGACCGACGTGCCGGGTGCCCGGGAGTGCCTTCCGCCGGCCGAGTGGGCGCAGTCGGTCGTACCGCCCGAGGACGTGACCGTACTCGCCGCGCGAATGGCGGAAGCGCTGTCGGATCCGATCGAGTGTGAGCGGCGCGGTGCCCGGCTCCGGGGCCACGTGGTGGCGCGGCATGACGTGCGCACCGTGGTCGAACAGGTGGACCGCCTCTACCGCCACCTGCTGGGGGCCGGACCGGCCGCCGGACGGCGCCGGGCCCGTATCCCGGAGCGGATCTGATCGTTTCACATGCCGTGAATGCCCGCCGTTTCCGGTGCTGTCGCATTCGCACCCTCAGCCGGATATGGGGCGAGGCGTCAAATCCGAAATACCTATTAATGGGCGGCTGGAATGAAACGGCAAGTCAACTTCCGGTCGGGGTCGCCCGGTTCGGTATTGTCGGATTTTGCCTGCTTCGTTCAGATTTCATTCCGGGCATTCGCGGCCGGGCCCTTCGCAACCGAGTCCTCCGTGACCGGTCCCTTCGCGATCGGCCCGTTCGCGGGACCACCGGCGGGAGGGGCGAAAGCCGCCAGCGGCAGCAGGTGTCAGGACCGCGCCCACCGGGCCGGGACGGCCTCCCCACGCCGATCGGCGCAGGGGCGCCGTCACCCCGGGCACACAGCAGGGGAGTTCGTGCGCTGATGACCATTGACCACGACAGTGTGCCGCGATCCGGCGGGCCTCTGTCAGGCCCGCGCAGGCCCGGCACCGGGCTGCTCGACCGGCCGACCGGGACGGCGCACACCCGGACGGTGTCGGCGCCCCGCCGGCAGCGCAGGGCGGTCCGCTCCCGGCTCGCCCTGCCGCTCGCGCTGGTCCAGGTCGATGCGATCGCGCTGTGCACCAGCACCGGAATCGCCAACCGGGTGATCGACCCGGCCGCCCCGCTCGACCCCCTGCTCGGAGTCCCCGCCGTCCTGCCCCTGCTCCTGCTGCTCAACCTCGCCGGCGGCCTCTACCGCGCCCGGCTCACGCTCTCCGTCCTGGACGAACTGCCCGCGCTGACCGTGCGCGCCGTCGTCGCCACCGCCTTCGCCGTCACCCTGGCCGGCTGCCTGGACGGCCGCTGGCCCGACTGCGGCCCGGCCACCCCGGCCCGGCTGACCGTCCTGCTCGGCGCCCAGCTGGTGATCGCCTCCTTCGGCCGCGGCATCCTCTACCACCTGGTCCGGCGGATCCGCCGCGGCCACCCCAGCCCCGCCCTGGTGCTCGGCGCCGGCCTGCTCGGCCGCAAGGTCGCCACCGTCCTCGGCGAGCACGGCGAGTACGGGATGCGCCCGGTCGGCTTCCTGGACGCCGACCCGCCGCTGCTGGCCGGCGACACCGGCCTGCCCGTCCTCGGCGGCCGCGAGGTGCTGGAGCGCGAGGTCCGCCGGCACCGGGTCCACCACGTGATCGCCACCGCCGGCGCCGCCGACGAGGCCGAGACCGCCGCCGCCCTGCGCGACGCCGCCCGGCTCGGCTGCCAGGTCTGGCTGGTGCCCGAACTGCGCGAGTACGGCTCGCTGCCCGCCGCCCCGACCGCCGCCGGCGACCACCTGTGGGGCTTCCCCTGCCTGCGGGTCGACCGCCCCGCGATGCGCCGCCCCGGCTGGGCCGTCAAGCGCGCCCTGGACGTCACCGTCGCCGCGTTCGGCCTGCTGCTGCTCGCCCCCGTCCTCGCCCTCTGCGCCCTGGCCGTCCGCTTCGACACCGGCCCCGGAGTGCTCTTCCGCCAGCAGCGCACCGGCCTCGACGGCAAGGTCTTCACCGTCCTGAAGTTCCGCACCCTGCGCCCGAGCAACGAGCACGAGTCCGCCACCCGCTGGAACATCGCCCAGGACCACCGGATGGGCTCCGTCGGCCGCCTGCTGCGCAAGAGCTCGCTGGACGAGCTGCCGCAGCTGTGGAACGTCCTGCGCGGCGACATGAGCCTGGTCGGCCCGCGCCCCGAACGCCCGTACTTCGTCATGCGGTTCAGCCAGGCCTACCCCGAGTACGCCGACCGCCACCGCGTCCCGGTCGGCCTCACCGGCCTCGCCCAGGTCAACGGCCTGCGCGGGGACACCTCCATCGAGGACCGCGCCCGCTTCGACAACCGCTACATCGAGAGCTGGAGCCTCTGGCAGGACGTCAAGATCCTCTGCCGCACCGCGGCGCTGATGCTCCACCCGGACGGGAGCTGACCCCGCGTGGCCCTGTCCCTTCCCGCCCTCCGGCGGCCGGCCTTACGGCGGGCCCTGCCGGCGCTCGCCGACCGGCCCAGCCTGCTCGCCGCGGCCACCGTCCTGCTGGTCTGCGTGCCCAGCGGCGAGAAGGACGTCACCGCCGCCGTCCACGTCACCGCCGCCGACGTGGCCTCGCTCGCCCTGGTCGCCCTCACCGCGCTGAACCTGCTGCGCGGGCGGCTGCCCGTGCTCAGCCGCACCGCCTGCGCACTGTTCGGCGGGATCGTGGTCTCCGCCGCCGTCGCCACCGTCGGCTCGATCGACCCGGCCACCAGCGTCACCGGCTTCGTCCGGCTTACCCAGGTGTTCGTCCTGGTGCCCGCCTCCGTGCTCTGCGCGCTGCGCGACCGCACCGACCAGCGCCTCGTCCTCGGCTCCTTCGTGCTCGCCGCGCTGATCCAGGGCGCGGTCGGCGCGCACCAGTACCTCACCCGCACCGGCGCCTCCTACACCGGCCAGCCGATCCGGGCCGTCGGCACCTTCGGCGCGCTGGACATCATGGCGATGTCCAGCGTGGTCAGCTACGGACTGCTCGCCGCCCTGGCCCTGGCCCTCGGCGAGCGCGGGTCCGACGGCAGTGCCCGGCTGCGCCGCGCGATGTTCGCCGCCGCCGCCTTCCTCACCTTCCCGCTCGCCGTCTCCTTCAGCCGCGGCAGCTGGATCGCCACCGGCGCCGCCGTCGTCGTGCTGCTGCTGCGCGCCGACGCCCGGCTGCTGGTGCGCGGCGCGGTGCTGGGCCTGGCCGCCGCCGTCGTGCTGGTCGGCGGTCTCGGCCTCGGCGCCTCCGGGGTCACCGAGCGGCTCAGCTCGATCGGTTCGGTCTCCGCCGCCCCCGACCAGTCCGTCTCCGACCGCTACGACCTGTGGGCCACCGCCGGACGGATCTGGCGGGACCACCCCGTCCACGGCGCCGGACCGAAGGCCTTCCCGCAGCTGCGCGACAGCCACGCCCCGCTGCGGCTGTCCTCCGGCAGCGACGCCGCCGACGCCACCATCGGCTTCCAGCGCGAACCGCTGCTCTCCCCGCACAACATGTACTTCCTGGTGCTCAGCGAGCAGGGCCTGATCGGCATCACCGCCTACGCCGTGCTCTTCCTCGGCCTGCTGCTCGGCTGCCTGCGCAACCGCCGGGGCCTCGGCGCGCTCGCCCTGCTCACCTGGGTGCTGGTCGACTTCCTGTACGCCGACATCGGCGGCGCCACCACCGTGCTGACCTCCGTCATCCTCGGCCTCGCCGCCCGCG
>NZ_JAFLNG010000312.1 GCF_017427025.1 Streptomyces sp. FH025 | reverse complement strand
TGCACCAGCTCCCGCCGCAGCGCCGGGCCGAGCACCCAGTCCCGCCAGGACTCCGCCCCGGCCCCACCGAGCCGGTCCAGCTCCGGGCAGCTGCCCACCCCGAGCACCAGCAGCGCCGCCCTGGTCCTGGCCACCTCGGCCTCGGCGGCGGCGAGCAGTTCGCGGGTCCGCTCGAACGGCAGGCCCAGCACCGCCGCGACCTCCAGCGGGGTCAGCCGGTGCCGGGCGGACAGCTCCAGCGCCTCGCGCTGCTCCGGGTCCGTACCGGCCGCCTCCGGCCAGGCGAGCGAGGCCAGCTCGCGCCGTCGCCGGGCCGCCTCGGCCTCGGTCGGCTCCGCGCCGGGTTCCCGCCCGGGCCCGTCCGCCAGCCGCCGCAGGCAGCAGTAGCGGGCCAGCGAGAACAGCCAGGCCCGCACCAGTCCGGGCTCGGCCAGCCGGGTGCCATGCCGTCGAGCCAGCTCGCGGACCTCGCGCAGTGCCGCGCCGGCCGCGTCGTGCTCGCACAGCACCGAGAGGCAGTAGGTGAACAGGCCGTCCGCCTGCCGGTCGTACGCCGCGAGCACCGCGGCGGCCCGCGTCCCGGCCCCGGGTCCAACAGTTCGCGTGGTCACCCGTACGACGGTAGGCACGAAGGGCCGGTCGACCCCGCTGTTCGCCGCGTATGTACTTCTTTCGGGTAACAACATCGCCCATCTGTGTGGGCCCTGCCACGGGATCGGGTGCCGCCGTACCCGGCCGCCGCTGTCGTACCCAGGCGCTACGGTGGGCCGCATGCCTCCGCGTTCCAAGACCACCGCCAAGCCGCGCCCGGCCTACCGCTGCACCGAGTGCGGCAACCAGCTGCCCAAGTGGGTCGGCCGCTGCCCGGAGTGCAACGCCTGGGGCACGGTCGAGGAGTACGGAGCGGTGCCGATCCGCACCACCGCGGCCGGCCCGGTCAGCGCGCCCGCCCGCCCGATCGCCCAGGTAGACGGCCAGGTCGCGACGGCCCGCTCGACGGGCGTGCCGGAGCTGGACCGGGTGCTCGGCGGCGGGCTGGTCCCCGGCGCGGTGGTGCTGCTGGCCGGCGAGCCCGGCGTCGGCAAGTCGACCCTGCTGCTGGACGTCGCCGCCAAGGCGGCCACCGCGCAGCACCGCACGCTCTACGTCACCGGCGAGGAGTCGGCCGGCCAGGTCCGGCTGCGCGCCGACCGGATCAACGCGCTCTCCGAGCACCTCTACCTCGCCGCCGAGTCCGACCTCGGCGCCGTGCTCGGGCACATCGAGGCGGTCAACCCCGGCCTGCTGATCCTGGACTCGGTGCAGACGATCGCCTCCGCCGAGCTGGACGGCGCCCCCGGTGGCCCGGCCCAGGTCCGCGAGGTGGCGGGCGCGCTGATCCGGGCGTCCAAGGAGCGCGGCATGGCCACCCTGCTGGTCGGCCACGTCACCAAGGACGGCCAGATCGCCGGCCCGCGCCTGCTGGAGCACCTGGTGGACGTGGTGCTGAGCTTCGAGGGCGACCGGCACGCCCGGCTGCGGCTCATCCGCGGTGTCAAGAACCGTTACGGCGCCACCGACGAGGTGGGCTGCTTCGAGCTGCACGACGAGGGCATCGTCGGCCTGGCCGATCCGTCCGGCCTCTTCCTGACCAGGCGTGACAAGCCCGTCCCCGGCACCTGCCTCACCGTCACCCTGGAGGGCAAGCGCCCGCTGGTGGCCGAGGTGCAGGCGCTGATGGTGGATTCGCAGATCCCCTCCCCGCGCCGCACCACCTCGGGCCTGGAGTCGCCCCGGATCGCGATGATCCTGGCCGTGGTCGAGCGGCACGGCGGGGTGAAGCTCGGCAAGCAGGACATCTACACCGCGACGGTCGGCGGCGTGAAGCTGACCGAGCCCTCCGCGGACCTCGCGGTCGCGCTCGCGGTGGCCAGCTCCTCCACCGACACCCCGCTGCCCAGCAACCTGGTGGCGATCGGCGAGGTCGGTCTGGCGGGCGAGGTGCGGCGGGTGACGGGTGTGCAGCGGCGGCTCGCCGAGGCGCACCGGCTGGGCTTCACCCACGCCCTGGTCCCGCCGGACCCGGGCAAGGTGCCGCCGGGCATGAAGGTGGTCGAGGTGGCCGACATCGGCGAGGCACTGCGGGCCATCCCGGGCCGTCGTCGGGCCGCCGCCAAGCCGCGCGGCGAGGCGCGTGGTGAGGCTCCGTCGGCGCCGCCGGCGCCCCGCGCGGCCCGGGTCCCGGCCCACGCGGAGGAGCTCATGGAGGGCTGGGAGCCGCTGGACTCCGACGAACTGCGCTGACCCAAGCCCTGCCGAAGCCGCACGCAGTTAGACTTTCTCCAGTCTCATTGGCCAAAAGGCAGTACCGGAGCGGTACTGAGCGACAGAGCAACAGACCGCGGACCGGCGCACGGCGTGAGGCGCGCGGCACGGGTCGACCGGAGGAGTCACGTGGCAGCCAGCGACCGGGGGGCGGACAAGGCCTCCCGTGAGGAGGCCCTGCTGCGGGCCTCCCTCACCGCCATCGCGCCCGGTACCGCGCTTCGTGACGGCCTGGAACGGGTCCTGCGGGCCAACACCGGTGGCCTGATCGTGCTGGGCTTCGACAAGACCGTCGAGTCCCTGTGCACCGGCGGCTTCGTCCTGGACGTCGAGTTCAGCGCGACCCGCCTGCGCGAGCTGTGCAAGCTCGACGGCGCGGTGGTGCTCGACAAGGACATCACCAAGATCGTCCGGGCCGGCGTCCACCTGATGCCGGACTCCACCATCCCCACCGACGAGACCGGCACCCGCCACCGCACCGCCGAGCGGGTCAACCGGCAGACCGGCTTCCCAGTGGTCGCGGTCTCGCACTCGATGCGGCTGATCGCCATGTACGTCAACGGCACCCGCCGGGTGCTGGAGGACTCCACCACCGTCCTCTCCCGCGCCAACCAGGCGCTGGCCACCCTGGAGCGCTACAAGCTGCGCCTGGACGAGGTGGCCGGCACGCTGTCCGCGCTGGAGATCGAGGACCTGGTGACGGTCCGGGACGTCACGGCGGTGGCCCAGCGCCTGGAGATGGTCCGGCTGATCGCCACCGAGATCGCCGGCTACGTGCTGGAGCTCGGCATCGACGGCCGACTGCTCTCGCTCCAGCTGGACGAGCTGATCGCGGGCGTGGAGCCGGAGCGCGAACTGGTCGCCCGGGACTACTTCCCCGAGCGGGCCGCCAAGAAGGGCCGGACGGTCACCGAGGTGCTGGCCGACCTGGAGGCGCTCACCCACGCCGAACTGCTGGACCTGCAGACGGTCGCCAAGGCGCTCGGCTACTCGGGCTCGCCGGAGTCGCTGGACTCCGCCGTCTCCCCGCGCGGCTACCGCCTGCTGGCGAAGATCCCGCGCCTGCCCAACACGGTGATAGAGCGCCTGGTCGAGCACTTCGGCGGTCTGCAGAAGCTGCTCGCCGCCAGCATCGACGACCTGCAGACGGTCGAGGGCGTCGGCGAGACCCGCGCCCGCTCGGTCCGCGAGGGTCTGTCCCGTCTCGCCGAATCGTCCATCCTGGAGCGCTACGTCTGACCGGACGACCAGCCTCGGACGGCCCCCGGAGAAACGCTTCCCCGGGGGCCGTCCGACGTCTCGGGCCACCTCGGAGCCCCGACGCCGGAGCCCCCGACCGCTCAGCGGCCGGGGGCTCCGTACGGGGAAGTTGACCGATCCTCAGCTGTCCAGCCGGATCGAGGTCCGCGCCGACACCTTGTCGCCCGAGAGCCCGGTGAGCTCCGCGAGCACCACGTAGGTCCCGTTCGCCGGCGGCGCCTGCTCGGCGGTCGCGCACTGCGGCTTGCTGCGGCTGCGGTCCCAGGTGAAGGTCTCGGTCTGGCTGCCGTTGGCGGGGAGCTGCACCCAGATGCTGCCCTTGTCGGACGGGCAGTCGCCGGAGGACCAGACCCGGTCGTTGCCGTTGCCGCTCACGGTGATCACCGAGGCGCTACGGCCCAGGTCCACCCGGCAGTTGGTGCCGGAGGAGTTCTTGACCGTCAGGGCCAGCCGCGGCTTGTCCTTGGGCTGGAACGAGTTCTGGGTGCCGGCGAGCTCCAGTGCCACCTGCGAGGAGGCACAGACCGGCAGCGCCATCACCTCGGCGGTGTTCACCGCCGGAGCGCCGCCGCTCGAGCCGCTCGCGCCGCCGCCGGTTCCGCCGCCGGAGCCTGCCGCCCCGCCGCCCGCGGGCGCTGGGTTGGCGCCGCCGGTGCCGCCGGTGCTGAGGCTGACCTCGCTGCCGCCCCCGCCGGCCACCGGGCCGCCGCCGTTGGGGTTGCCGCCGGTGCTCCCGCCGCCCGGAGGCGCCGCGGGACCGCTCGGGGAGGCGCCCGGCGTGATCGCCTGCGCGGGGCTCTGGCTCTGGGACTGCGACGGTACGGCCTGTGCGGCCTTGCTCTGTGAGCCGCCGTCACCGCCCTGATCCGTCATCAGCCAGGCGATCAGGGCGATCACCGCCGCGACGGCGGCGAGCACGACGACGCGCCGACGCCAGTAGATCGAGGCCGGCAGCGGTCCTACGGGTTGACGCAGAGAGGGCACGATCAAACTCTACGAGACTGTGTGTGGCTATTGACTCACCAACACCGCACAGTCGCCCCTTCCTTCACATGATCCGCCATTTGAGCCGTTCGAGGGAGCCCCCGAACCGGGTTCTCCCGGCGGTTTCCGGCCATCCGGATCCGGCTCCTCCACTTCGGCCGGGCTCGCGGTCATGGGAGGATCGAAGGGCCATGACTGCCATCACCGCCACCGAAGCCGTACCCGCACCCCGGCTGCCCCTGCCCGTGCTGCACTCGACCGTCATCGACTGGTACGAGGCCAGCAAGCGCGACCTGCCCTGGCGGACGCCCGACGCGACGCCCTGGGCGGTCATGGTGAGCGAGTTCATGCTCCAGCAGACCCCGGTGAAGCGGGTGCTGCCCGCCTGGGAGGCCTGGCTGACCCGCTGGCCCACCCCGGCCGACCTCGCCGCCGAGGCACCCGGCGAAGCGGTCCGGATGTGGGGCCGGCTGGGCTACCCGCGCCGCGCGCTGCGGCTGCACGCGGCCGCCGTGGCGATCACCGAGGAGCACGGTGGCGAGGTCCCGGACGACCACGCCACGCTGCTCTCGCTGCCCGGGGTGGGGGAGTACACTGCCGCCGCGGTCGCCTCCTTCGCCTTCCGCCAGCGCCACGTGGTGCTGGACACCAACGTCCGCCGGGTCTTCGCCCGCGCGGTGACCGGTGTCGAGTACCCGGCCCAGGCCACCACCGCCGCCGAGCGCCGTACCGCCACCGCGCTGCTGCCCGACGACGCCGAGACCGCCGCCACCTGGGCGGTCGGCGTGATGGAGCTGGGTGCGCTGGTCTGCACCGCCCGGGGCCCGGAGTGCGGGGACTGCCCGCTGTTCACCTCCTGCGCCTGGCAACGGGCCGGCCGCCCGCCGTACGAGGGCCCGGCCCGGCGCGGCCAGTCCTACGAGGGCACGGACCGCCAGGTGCGCGGCAAGCTGCTCGCGGTGCTGCGCGAGGCGCACGGCACGGTGCCGCAGGCCCGGCTGGACGCGGTCTGGCCGGACGCGGTGCAGCGGGCCAGGGCCCTGGACGGCCTGGTCGCCGACGGCCTGGTCGAACCCGTGGAACAGGGCGTCTACCGACTGCCCCAGTGAACGACGACGGCAGTGAACAACGACGGCGCCCCCGGAAGGCTCGAACCTTCCGGGGGCGCCGTCGTGCGCTCCGCGGTCGTCAGACGGCCGCGGCCTCCAGCGAGGCCTCGGCCGGCTCCTCGCCCTTGCCGGTGCCGCGCAGCGGCACCTCGCGCAGGAACACCGCGGCGGCGATCGCGATCACGGCCACTCCGGCGCCCCAGAGGAAGACGGTGTGCATGCCGTTGGACACCGCGTGGTGGTAGGCGTCCTGAACGGCCTCGGGCAGCTTGCGCAGGGCGGCCGGGCTCATCTGACCCGGGTCCTGCACACCGCCGGAGGTGGCCTGCTCGCCGAGCCGCTCCTTCATGGTGTCGGTGACCCGGTTGTTGAACAGCGCGCCGAACAGCGCGACACCGAAGGAACCGCCGATGGTGCGGAACAGGGTGGCGGTGGAACTGGCCACGCCCATGTCCTTGAGTTCGACGCTGTTCTGCGCGACCAGCATGGTGATCTGCATCAGGAAGCCCATGCCGGCGCCGAGCACGATCATCCAGCAGGCCGAGGTGAAGCTGCTGGTCCCGACGCCCATGGTGGAGAGCAGGATCAGACCGCCGGTCATCACGACGGTGCCGATGATCGGGAAGATCCGGTACTTGCCGGTCTTGGTGACGGCCTGGCCGACCACCAGCGAGACCACCAGCATGCCGAACATCATCGGCATCAGCAGCAGGCCGGAGTTGGTCGCCGAGGCGCCCTGGACGATCTGCTGGTAGAGCGGCAGGAAGACGGTCGAGCCGAACATCACGAAACCGACGATGAAGCCGATGATCGAGACCAGGGTGAAGTTCAGGTTCTTGAACAGGCCCAGCGGCAGCATCGGCTCCTCGACCCGCTGCTCCACGTAGCAGAAGGCGATCAGCGAGGCCACCGCGAGCGCGGACAGGCCGAGGATCTGCTTGGAGCCCCAGTCGTACTGCTGGCCGCCCCAGGTGGTGATCAGCACGAGCGAGGTGATGCCCGTGGTGAGCAGGATCGCGCCCAGGTAGTCGATCCGGGCGTTGCTGCGGACCTTCGGCAGCTTCAGGGTGACCATGACCACGGCGAGCGCGATCACACCGAGCGGCAGGTTGATGTAGAAGGTCCAGTGCCAGCTCAGGTGGTCGGTGATGAAGCCGCCGACCAGCGGGCCGCCGATGGTGGCGAGGGCCATCACCGCGGCGAACATGCCCTGGTACTTGCCGCGGTCACGCGGCGGGACGAGCGCACCCATGATCGACATGACGCCGACCATCAGACCGCCGGCGCCCAGGCCCTGCACGGCGCGGAAGCCGATCAGCTCGTTCATGTTCTGCGACAGGCCGGACAGCGCCGAGCCCACCAGGAAGATCACGATCGAGGTCAGGAAGGTGCCCTTGCGGCCGTACATGTCGCCGAGCTTGCCCCAGATCGGGGTGGAGGCGGCGGTGGCCAGGGTGTACGCGGTGACGACCCAGGACAGGTGCTCGGCGCCGCCCAGGTCGCCGACGATGGTCGGCATCGCGGTGCCGACGATCAGGTTGTCGAGCATGGCCAGCAGCATGGTGACGACCAGGCCGACCATCACGAGGCGGATCTCGCGGGGTGACCGCGGCTGCTCCTCCTCGGCCGTCTTGTCCTCCGGCACGGGGCCGGCGGTCTTGGACTGTGACATGGGGTGGGGTCTCCCGAGGGTGGTTCGGACGAGCGTCGGGCCGTGCGGCGACTCACTTACTTGTCGCCCGGCTAGTTTATCGATCGTCGGTACGGTAAGTTGTTTCCTAGCCGGTCGTCAAGCTAGTTTCCCGACCGGCCACCTGGGCAGGGAGAATGAGCCCGGGGCGGACGCCATCCCCGGGGTCCGCAGCAGTCACCGACGCAGTCATGAGGCAGGCCATGGCCACTCCGCACAGCCCCCGCAGCGACACCCGGGCTCGCATCATCGAGGTGTCGTTGGAGCTCTTCTCGGAGCATGGCTACGAGCAGACCTCACTGCGGGAGATCGCCGACCGGCTGGGCGTCACCAAGGCCGCGCTCTACTACCACTTCAAGACCAAGGACGACATCGTCCTGGGCATCGTCGAGCGGATGGCCGCGCCGATCGACGAGTGCATCGAGTGGGGCCGGAAGCAGTCCTGGAGCCCGGAGGTGCGCGACGAGCTGATCCGGCGCTTCGCGGACAGCATGGCCGAACGCGCGCCGCTGCTGCGCTTCTTCCACGAGAACCAGCCCGCCCTGCGCGAGTCCCCGGCCGGGCTGGCCTTCCGGGACCGCATGATCACCATGATCCAGCTGGTGCACGGGCCGGAGGCGGACTTCCACGACCGGCTGCGGGCCGCGATGGCGCTGTTCACCGTGCACTCGGCGCTGTTCCTGCTCAAGCAGGACGGCCCGGCCTGCGGCGACGCCGCCGCCGAGAACGTCTGGGGCGAGCCGCTGAGCACGGCGCCCACCCTGGAGGTGGCGATCGGGGCGGCCCGGGACGTCGCGCTGGACATCGGCGCCCGGATCAGCCACCCCGCCCCGCCCACCGACTGAGCGGCCGCCGTCCCGTCAGAACGCGGTGACGCCGTGCCCGGAGAGGTACGCGATCGGGTTGATCACCGCGCCGTAGCGGTTGCTGGTGCGGATCTCGAAGTGCAGGTGCGGCCCGGTCGAGTTGCCGGTGTTCCCGGACAGCCCGACCCGCTCGCCCACCGACACCCGCTCGCCCGGGGAGACCGAGACCGAGGACAGGTGCGCGTACTGCGCGAAGCGCCCGTCCTCCAGCCGCAGCACGACCTCCTTGCCGTACGCGCCGTCCCAACCGGCCGACACCACCGTCGCGTTGCCGACCGCCAGCACCGTCGTGCCCGGGCTGACCGCGAAGTCCACCCCGGTGTGGTACCCGGCGGCGTACTCGGAGTTGGCGACCCCGTACGGATTGCTGGTCGGCGCGTCCGGCACCGGCGCCGACCACTCCGGCGCGGGCTCCGGCGCGGGCTCCGGTTCGGGCTGGGGTTCGGGCTGGGGTTCGGGCTGCGGTTCGGGCTGCGGTTGGGGGGCCGG
>NZ_JAFLNG010000311.1 GCF_017427025.1 Streptomyces sp. FH025 | reverse complement strand
GCGCGCAGTTCGCGGCGCTCGCCGTCGGCGGCGGACTCGTCGTGCATGGCCGGGTTCGGCGGCACCAGGAAGAAGGCGGGCACGTCGGTGATCGGGGCGATCAGCGAGGCGGCCGCGCCGACGGCCACGGTGGAGCGCGGCAGCAGGGCGGCGGCCTGAAGGGCCTCGCGGGCGCGCTCCAGCGAGGACGGGTCGGTGACGACCACGCCGTCGACGAGTTCGGGGCGGGCGGCGAGGATCGCCTCGTGGTCGGCCGGGTCGACGGACTGGGCGAGGTAGCGCCAGCCGGGCAGGGCCGGGATGCCGTGCTCGGCGAGGTACTCGACGGTCGCCAGCACGTCCGGGCCGGGCGGCAGCAGTCCGCCGTCGCCGAGTGCGGCGAGGATGCGCGAGTCGTCGGCGGCGGCCGTACGGAGGTCGAACAGGGTGCGCTCGGCGGTGGCGATGGCCTCGTCGAGGAGTTCGCGCAGGTACTCGGCGTTGCGGTCGAGCACGGCGGGGGTGAGGAAGCCGGCGTCCTCCTCGGCGCCCTCTTGGTACGGGGTGAGGGAGAGCAGGTCGGCGAGGCGCTGTTCGGTGGCGAGCAGGGCGGCGGTGCGCTGCTCGGCGGCCAGGGCCCCGGCGGCGGCCTTGCGGGCGTCGCCGGCCCGCTCGGCGGCGAGTTCGGCCCGGGAGGTGGCGGCGGAGGCCTCGCGCAGCCGGGCGGCGGAGGCCTCGGCGGTGGTCCGGGCCTGGGCGAGGGCCGCGGCGGCGGCCTTCTCGACGTCGGCGGCGTGCAGCGCGGCGCGGGCCGGGTCCACGTCGCCGTCGGCGTCGATGAAGCCGGCGTCGACGGCGGCGGCGGTCTCCTGCTCGACCTCGGCGAGGCGCTGGCGCAGGTGATCGGCCTCGCTGCGGGCCTTCTGGGCGGCGGTGGCGGCCTCGGTGGCGGCGGACTGCGCCTTGGCGCCGTCCTCCTGGAGCTCGCTCGCGCGCTCCTCCTCGGTGTCGGCGCGGGACTCGGCGGCCGCGGCGGCGGCCTCCAGGGCGCGGGCCAGGGCGGTGGCGGCGCGGGCGCGGGCGGCGAGCGCGGGGGCGGCGTCCAGTTCGGCCTCGCGGATCGCGGCGGCGACCCGGGCGACCCGGTCGGCGGCGGCGCGCTGGCGCAGGACGGCCTCGGCGGCCTGCCAGGCGGAGTGCAGGGTGCGGGCGTCGGTGAGCTCACGGCGCAGCGCGGCTGCTTCGGCGGTGGCCGCGGCGAGGCTCAACGTGGCGTGCCGGTGGGTGAGTTCGTCGGCGATCAGGCTGTGCCGGGTGCGGTCGGCCTCGGCGGCGGTGACGGCGCTCGCGGCGGCGGCGACCTCGATGGCGAGGTCCTGGGCGCGGTCGCGTTCGGCCGCGGCGCGGGAGGTGAGGGCGTGGGCGAGGCGGCGGGCGCGGCGCTCGGCGGTGCGGTGGGCCTCGCGGACGCCCTCGCGGGCGGTGGTGGCGTCGACGATGCGTTCCAGCAGGTCCAGCGAGCCCGCGGTGAAGTCGCGTTCGGCGGTGAGTTCGGCGCGCAGGCCGAGCTTGGCGGCGAAGCCGTGCACGAGGTCGGCGAGGCCGTCGGTGTCCCGGGTGTCGGTGACGGCGCGCAGCAGCAGGTCGGTGAAGTCCTTGTCCTGCTTGACCGCGAAGAGGCCGGCCGCCTCGCCCTCGTCGGCGTTCATCTCGCGCTGGTAGCGGAAGAGTTCGGGGTCGAGGCCGAGTTCGCCGAGGTGCTCGGTCCAGCGGTCGTGGCCGTCCTCGAAGACCAGGTCGAGGTGGGGCTGGGCCTTGCCGGCCTCGGTGAGGGCGTCGCGGAAGCCCTTCATGGTGCGGCGGCGGCCGCGGGCCTTCTGGTCGCCCGCCAGGCTGACCCGTTCGGCGACCGGCAGCGAGTCGAGGGTGAGGCCGGGGCCGGGGCGGAAGGAGTACCAGGTCTCGGCGAACTTGCGCGGGTCGGAGGAGACCTGGCGGCCGCGCCACTCGCTGACCTTGCCGACCACGATCAGCTCGCCGGTGACGGTGTGCTGCCACTCCAGGGCGACGTGGCCGCAGTCGTCGGCGAGCAGGAACTTGCGCAGCACGCCGGAGCTGGCGCCGCCGAGGGTGTTGCGGTGGCCGGGGAGCATCACCGAGAAGATCAGCTTGAGCAGGACGGACTTGCCGCCGCCGTTCTCCAGGAAGAGCACGCCGGCCGGGGCGGGACGGCGGACCGGGCCGTCGACGTCCTCGCCGAACAGGCCGATCTGCTGCGGGGCCGGGTCGGCGACGGGCTCGCCGACGCCGCGCAGGTCGAGCACCGTGTCGGCGTAGCGGGCGCCGGCCGGTCCGATCGAGTAGAGGCGGACCCGGTTGAGCTCGTACATGTGCGGCGGTTCTCCGTGGCTTCCGTGACGGGGGTTGGTCAGAGCGAGTGGAACGGCAGGCCGGCGTCGGCGACCAGTTCGTCGGTGGTGTCCGGCGGCAGCAGGCTGGCGGTGCCGTCGGAGACCGCGACGATGCCGAGGTCGAGCAGTTCGGCCATCGCGGCGCTGCCGGCCAGGTCGCGGACCTGGAGCTGGTAGCGGGCGGTGGTGCGGTAGGTGCCGCCGGAGTCGTCGGAGACCTTCTGCAGGAAGCCGGAGTCGACCAGGAACATGACGGCCTTGGCGACGATGCCGATGGTGGAGCCGGAGAGCCGGCGGGCGTCCTTGGTGGCGCCGGTGGCGGTGCGCCGGGCCCAGACCCGCCAGGCGGCCTCCAGGCCGGGGGCGTCGGAGGCCGGGTCGGTGTTGGCGCCCTCGGTGTCGGCCTGCTCCTCCAGCCGGCGGCAGGCCTGGCGGACGAAGGAGTCGACGCCGTTGACGGTGATCCGGCCGAGGTAGCCGTCGTCGGCGAGGTCCTCGGGGCGGGGGAAGGCCATCGCGGCGACGGCGAGGTGGGCCAGGCCGTGCAGGAAGCGGTCGGTGGTCTCGGAGGCGGCGCGGCGGGAGTAGTCGCCCATCCGGACCGCGAACAGCGAGTCCTCGGCGGCGGCGACGGCCATGCCGGCCCGCGGCGAGACCTCCAGGACGACCAGGCCCATGCCGGTGGCGATGGCGTCGGCGAGGCGGGCGAACGGGGGGTCCTCGCGGTGGCGGCGGACGAGTTCGGCGTACTCCGCGTCGCGGGCGGGCAGCAGCTTGGCCTGGAGGCCGAAGGAGACCAGCCGGGCGGCGTCGGCGACGTCGGCCGGGGTGATCGGCGCGGGGGCCGCGGGTTCGCTCTCGGCCGCCCAGGACGTGTCGTGGTGGGTCGTCACGGGCGGTGCTCCTCGGGGGTGGCGCGGTGGGTGCGGTTCGTCAAGGTGGTGTTCCGGGGGTCAGCCCGCGTCCTTGCGGTCGGCGGCCATGCCGACCGCGTCGAGCAGGGCGCTGCCGACGATCAGGTCGGCGCCGCCGAAGTCCGGGTCGTGCAGCGGGGTGCCGTCGTCCACGGCGAACAGCAGCCGCTCCTCGCCCTGGCGGTAGGCGGTGCCGACCGGCGGGCTGGCGGCGTGCACGGAGAGCAGGGCGACCAGGTACGCCAGTTCGGTGCCGCCCTGCTTTCGGGCGTCCTCCAGTAGGCCTGATAGGCGGCGGGGGGCGTCCGGGGGCAGGTCGAGCAGTTCCAGCGCCGTCTCCAGCTGCTCGTCGGAGAAGCGGCTGTCGTCCGGGGTGGCGACCAGGTCCGGGTCGGGCAGTTCGGCGCCGAGGTGCTCGCGCTCGACCGGCGGGGTGAGCAGCAGGTCGACCAGGTCGGCGACGCGGACCGAGACCGGGGTGCGCAGGCCGGCGCCGCGGGCGAAGAAGGCGCCGGTGGGGCGGACGGCCTGCTCTATCGGCAGCCGCAGCACGGGGGCGAGCAGCTGCCCGTACAGGTCGATGCCGCTGCGGGGGCCGGGGGTGGCGAAGGCCTGGCGGTCCTGTTCGGCGCGGAACAGCGGGCCGGCCTCCAGCAGGCGGGTCTGCAGCTGGGTGTGGCGGCGGATGCAGTCCTTGACGATGTCGACCAGTTCGGCGGCGCGGCGCTTGTGCTCCGGGTCCTCGGCCTCGTCGCGGGCCTTGCGGATGTTGGTGAGAATCGCGTTCTCGTGCCGGTAGCGGTCGGCGATGTGGTCCAGTGCCTCGTCGATGAGGTCCGGGATGGCCTTCATCCAGTCGACCGCGCGGACGTTGCGGCGGGTCGCGTCGAGGGCGCGGCGCAGCGTCTCGGCGTACTGGACGGTGCGGTAGCGGGCCTGCTCGGCGGCGAGCTGCGCGTCGGCCAGGCGGCCGCGGCGGATCAGCACCTCCAGCTTGACCTCGGCGGCGATCTGGGCCGAGGTGACGTCGGTGTCGAGCGCGCCGACCAGGACGTTGACGGCTTCGTCGGTGGTGCGCAGGTAGACGCCGCCGTCGGGGCCGGGGACCTCCTCGATCAGCTTGAAGTCGTAGTCGCGGCGGACGTACTCGCCGTCCGCGCCGAAGGTGCCGTAGACGGCGCGGAAGCCGCGGTCCACGCTGCCGACGTTGATCAGCGACTCCAGCACCCAGCGGGAGACCCGCTCGTGCTCGGCGTTGTGGCGGCTCGGGGCCTGGGCGGCGACCCGGGGCAGCAGCCGGGCGAGCACTATGTCGCGGTCGGCCCCGGTGTCGAAGTCCATGTGCAGGGTGACCAGGTCGATCGCGGCGAGGCCGACCTCGGCCATCGCGTAGCCGCCGTACTCGCCGGCCAGGTTGACCTTGCGGTTGTCCAGGTCGTGCAGCGGGGCGGTGCAGGCCAGCGCCTTGAGCCGGCGGGCCAGGCCTTCGTCGGCGGCGGGGCCGGGCGCGGGCCGCGCGGAGGGCACGGCGGCACCGGCGGTCGGCCGGAGGCCAGGCTCGGTGGGCGGGTCAGCGATGACGGTCACGGTGGACAAGATTAGAGGTTCGCACCGACATGGACCGAAACGGACCTTGCGGGCGGGCCCGACGGCAGGTGACCGGCGGTGTGCGGGCCGGATTCAGAACGCGGTTTCGACGGGATTCCGCCATTCCCGAACCGGTATTCGAGAAAACCGTGAGGACTTCGCTCCGGTTCGGTGATGATCGGCCCATGACCACCCGACTGGCCAAAGCGGGCCTCGCCGTCCTGTCCGTGACCGCCCTCAGCACCGGTGCCGCCGTGGCCGCGCCGGCCGACGTGCCGTCGACCTCCGCCCAGCACGTGACCGTGTCACAGGGCGGGAACTACCCCGGTGGCTTCTTCAAGTCCGGCAACATGACGGCGAACTGGGTCTCGTCCGGCACCTCGGACCTGACCGGCCCGACGCACTTCACCGTCGATCTGCCGCCCGGCGTCACCACCGACGGCGGCATGTTCTACTCCACTCCGTACGACTACACCTTCACCGAGACCCTCTCGGCCGACCACCGCCGCCTGGAGGCCGTGCTCACCGGCACCCGGGTGGTCGGCAAGAGCGAGTTCATCAAGCTCAACCTGTTCACCACGCCCGGAGTGCCGATCGGCGGCGTGATCACGGTGACGGCCGCCAACCCGAACGACACCGACCCGACCGGGCACGTCTCCCGCTACGACCTCGGCAGCCAGAGCTACCTGCCGGCGACCGTCCAGGCCGCTCCCGCCGTCACCGGTCTCGACACCACCACCGGCCCGGGCGCGGGCGGCACGTCGGTGACCGTCAGCGGCAGCAACCTGTCCAACGGCATGGTGCTGGTCGGCGGCGTGCCGGCGCCGGGCACCTGCACCGACACCGCCTGCACGGTGACCACGCCGGGCGGCTCGGGCAGCGCGCCGGTCAGCGTGGTGACTCCGGGCGGCACCGCCACGGCCCCGGCGGCCTTCGACTACACCGGCGCCGCGCCGCCGGCGCCGCCCGCGCCGGTGGTCAGCAACCTGACCACGACCAGCGGACCGGTGGCCGGTGGTACCCAGGTGTACCTCCAGGGCAGCAACCTCACGTACGGCTCGGTGACGTTCGGCGGGGTGCCGGCCGCGCACGTGTCCTGCGGGCCGTCGTTCTGCTCGGCCACCGCTCCGGCGGCCGCCACGCCCGGGCCGGTGGACGTCACGGTGACGACGGCGGGCGGCACCAGCGCCGCAGTGACGTACACGTACACAGCGTAGCCGCCACGGCGACGACGACCACGATGCCCGGGCGCCCGCGCGGTGCCCGGGCATCGGTGTGTCGCGACCTGCGGCTTGGGGCCTGGGGTGACGGATAACAGATGACAGCTGACAGATTTTGAAATCTGTCAGCTGTCATCTGTTATCCGTCCGCCGTCCGCCGTCCGTAGGGGGCATGTTGAACACGTTCAAATCCTGGGTCTAGAGTCGGTTCCGCGCAGGCAGGCCAAGGCCCGGCCTGCCGTTCGGCATGCTCGGCGCGCACGACGCGCTGCGATTCGGAGGTGGACGAGATGGACGGCGACCCCGCGGTCATCCTTCGCAAGGTCCGGCGGTGGCTCTGGTTCTTCCTGGTCTGCCTGGTACTGAGCGGGCTGACCGCCTTCCCCCTGGAGACCGAGACCGGCTGGCTGGCCGACCCCGCCTCCGGCCCGGCCGCCCCGCTGGCCGACCACTTCCCGGCCGCCGCGGCCTGGCTCGACCGGGTCCACACGGGCATCGTCGAGACCAACCGGCACTACCCCTTCCTGGCCTACGGCACCGACTGGCTGGCCTTCGCCCACCTGGTGATCGCCGCCGCCTTCTGGGGGCCGCTCAAGGACCCGGTCCGCAACATCTGGGTGATCCGCTGGGCGGTGCTGGCCTGCGGCGCCGTCATCCCGCTGGCGCTGATCTGCGGCCCACTGCGGGGAATTCCACTGGTGTGGCGATTTATCGACATGTCGTTCGGTGTCTTCGGCGTCATTCCCCTGCTGATCGTGCTGCGGGCCCTGCGCCCGCTGGAACGTTCCCTCCAAGGGCGCCCGGCCGTGAACTGAGTCGGCGGCCCGGCGGCGCCGCCCCGGGGCGCCGGGCCGCGGCAGCGCGCCGGTGGGCCCTCCCGGGGCCCGGGTCACGGACAACGGCCTTCATCCACAGGCCCTACCATCTGGCTCAACAGCTGCTGGGAGGCGGACGGACGTGGCCGATGCGGTGATCGATCTCAATGCTGACCTCGGCGAGGGGTTCGGGCGCTGGAGCCTGACCGACGACGAGGCGCTGCTGTCCGTGGTGACCAGTGCCAACGTCGCCTGCGGCTTCCACGCCGGGGACCCGCCGACCATGCGCCGGGTCTGCGCGCTGGCCGCCGAGCGCGGCGTCCGGATCGGCGCCCAGGTCTCCTACCGCGACCTGGCCGGCTTCGGCCGCCGCGCGATGGACGTCCCCCCGGAGGAGCTGGCCGACGAGATCGCGTACCAGATCGGCGCCCTCCAGGTCTTCGCCCGCGCGGCCGGCTCCCGGGTCTCCTACGTCAAACCGCACGGCGCCCTCTACAACCGGGTGGTCGCCGACGCCGAGCAGGCCGAGGCCGTGGTGGCCGGGGTGCTGCGGGCGGGCGCGATCTGCGACGGGCCACTGCCCGTCCTCGGCCTGCCCGGCTCCCGGCTGCTCGCGGTCGCCGAGGGCGTCGGGCTGCCGGTGGTCGCCGAGGCCTTCGCCGACCGCGCCTACACCTGGGCCGGCACCCTCGTCCCGCGCCGCGACCCGGACGCGGTGGTGCACGACCCCGAGTCGGTGATCACCCGTGCGGTCGGCATCGCCCGGGACGGCACGGTCGAGGCCGTCGGCGGCGAGCTGATCGACGTCGAGGCCCGCTCGCTGTGCGTCCACGGCGACACGCCCGGCGCCGCCCAACTGGCCTGGCGGATCCGCGGCGCCCTGGCCTCGGCCGGGGTCCGGGTGGAGGCGTTCACATGACGGCGGGGGTGTTCGCATGCCGGCGGAGGCCCGCTTGACGGCCGGGTCGGTACGACGGGTCGGCGAGCGGGCGCTGCGGGTCGAGCTCCCCGGGACGGCGGAGGTCGCCGCACTGTACGGGTGGTTGCGCGAGCGGCAGGCGGCGGGCCTCCTCGGCGAGGTCGAGGAACTGGTGCCCGCCGCCCGCACGGTGCTGCTGGACGGCGTCGCGGACGTCGAGGCGGTGGCGGCGCTGCTGCGCACCGCCCGTCCGGAGCCGACCGCGGCGGCGGGCGGGGGGCTGGTGGAGGTCCCGACGGTGTACGACGGCGCCGACCTCGCGCGGGTCGCGGCGCTGTGGGAGGTCTCCGAGGAGGCGGCCGTACGGATCCACACCGAGCCCGAGTACGCCGTCGCCTTCTGCGGCTTCGCACCCGGCTTCGGCTATCTGACCGGACTGCCCGCGCGGTACGCCGTCCCACGCCTGGACACCCCGCGCAGCTCCGTCCCGGCCGGCTCGGTCGCCCTGGCCGGCGAGTACACCGGCGCCTACCCGAACTCCTCCCCCGGCGGCTGGCAGCTGATCGGGCGGACGGCACTGACGCTCTGGGACCCGGCGCGGGAGCCGGCGGCGCTGCTGGCCCCGGGGGCGCGGGTGCGGTTCACGGCGGTACGGGCATAGCGACAGCGGAAATCCGGTTTGGGGGCGGGAAGTTGAGCGAACTACAGGTGGTACGGCCCGGGCCGCTGACCACCGTCCAGGACCTCGGGCGGCGCGGCGTCGCCCACCTCGGGGTGCCCAGGGCCGGGGCACTGGACCAGCCGGCGCTGCGGGCGGCGAACCGGCTGGTCGGCAACGCACCGGACGCCGCCGGGCTGGAGACCACGCTCGGCGGGGTCGCACTGCGCGCCCTCGGCCCGGTGCTGGTGGCCGTCACCGGCGCGCCGGCCCCG